>CAYQGF010000027.1:0-19194 GCA_964416885.1 uncultured Iamiaceae bacterium | reverse complement strand
GGGCTGCGGATCGGCGAGCTGGTGTGGCTGCGGTGGGACAACGTCGACCTCGTCCGCCAGCACGCTCGGATCGTCGAGTTCGCGTCGGCCCTCGGTTGGGACCTGGTCGAGTCGCAGGGCAAGAGCGCCACCGCCACGCGGACCATCGACCTCGACTCCGGCCTCATCGGCGTCCTCAAGCAGCAGCGGGAGATGCAGCGCTTCGAGGCCCGCCGGCTGGACTACGTCGAGACCG
Organism: uncultured Iamiaceae bacterium; assembly: GCA_964416885.1. Lineage (GTDB taxonomy): Bacteria > Actinomycetota > Acidimicrobiia > Acidimicrobiales > Iamiaceae > Iamia. The sequence goes on along the minus strand of CAYQGF010000027.1, from coordinate 18,959 downwards.
AGTACGTCTTCACCAAGCCCGGTGGCGGGCACTACCACCCGCAGACGATCTCGAAGGTCCTGGGCCAGGCCTCAGCCGACGCCGACCTGCCCCGCCTCACCGCCCACGGCCTGCGCCACACCAGCGCCACGCTGATGCTCGCCAGCGGCATCCCGCCCAAGGTCGCCGCCGAACGCCTCGGCCACAGCGACCCGTCGCTATTCATGAACCTCTACAGCCACGTCACCCCCACCATGCAACGAGAAGCCGCCGACAAGCTCGGCCAAGCCCTCTTCGGCCCAGGGTGAGCCTGCACGGCGGTCACTGACCTTCATGCCGCTGTCCGATGACATGATCGTGGGGTGACCGATGATGTGGAAGCCCGCCTCCAGTCGTGCTTGCGGATGACCGAAGCGCTCCTCGAGGCGATGGGTGTGGCCGCCAGGAGTAGCGATCCCTCCGATGTCTGGCGCTTCGCGAGCTTCCGGCAGTTCATGCGCAAGACCAATGAGATCGTTGAGATGACGAATGCCATCGAGCCGATTCAAGCGCCGATCGACACGTACAACATGGATGCCGTTCCTACTGCCACGAACAGCATCGCAATGGTGCAACAGGACCTCTTCGAGGCCACCCGGGCGAACCTGAGAATCCTTCGCGCCTATCTGCTGAACCGTGTCCACCCCAAGTCTGAGCGAGTCAACGAGGTTGCGGACTTCCTCAATGCCAATCTCCGTCGCGCGGTCATCGATCGGCCCGAGCGGGAGAAGGACGTTCAGAACGTGATCGAGCAGATTCTGATCGGCCGCGGGATGGAGAAGGGCGTCGACTACGACCGAGAAGTTGGACGCGTGAAGGTTTCCTCGAAGGAGGTGATCCCGGACTTCATTCTGCCGGCTCTAGAGACGGCCATCGAGGTGAAGTTCGTCAAGGACTCTGCAGGAGTCGGGCGCGTCGTTGACGAGGTGAACGCTGACATCCGCGCTTACGGACAGAAGTACCTCTCAACCATCTTCGTTGTGTACGACGTCAACGGCTCGATCCGCGACCACGAAGAGTTCCGACGCGACCTCGAAGCCGCGGAAGGCGTCAAGGTGCTCGTGGTCAAGCACTGAGGGGATCCAGTCTCGGCTGCCCGGCCGCTGCAACGGGGCCGCCTGATCAGGACCGGACTATCCCTTGGAGCTTCGAGGGTCTCGGCTCCTCGGGTATGTGTTGCGCTCGCCGATCGTTCCGTCCTTCTTCTTGACCACATGCTCCACACCGCGGTCGATGGCCATCTCCCGTCCAGCGTCCTGGGCCTCAGCCTTCGTTGAGTGTGTGCTGCTAGCACGCTCGTTGCCCTGCGGACGGTTCTTCCACTGCCCGTCTTCGTAGTAGGTGTCGATGTCGCCCTTGGCCATCTCAGCTCCTTATCGCTGCGTCGTGATCTGACGGTGGATGTCAGCCTAGATCCGACGGCGCTCCCTGCTCCGGCGCGTCCGAGCGATCGCCTTCGTCGCGGCAGAAAGTCAAAGACCCAACCCGAAATCATCGTCGAGGCCACGGGCGGGAGGGCGCAGTCCGTCGAGGCGAACCCTGGGAACTGAGGGGGCGTAGACATCGGCGTCTCGAACACCCTCAACCGTGGCCTCGGACTGGTCCTCAGCGATCCAATGCTGGGATAGGTCGATGCTCCAGTCATGAGCGAGGTCGTATCGGAGTTGGGGGAGGTCGTCGGCGATGGCGTGGAGGGTGGTGGCGGTGCGGGCTCGGCTGAGGGCGACGTAGGCGAGCTCTCGGCCGCCGCCGGCGGCGAGGACGTGGGCTCGGTCGTAGGTGGCGCCCTGGGCGCGGTGGACGGTGACGGCGTAGCCGTGGTCGAGGTGCTCGGCGTCGATCGCTGTGCCGGTGAGCAGGACGCGCCGGCCGTCGGTGGTGCGGGCTTCGAGGGCGACTTCGTCGGGGTGGGTGCGGGTGATGGTGAGGCGTTGGCTGGTGACGAGGTCTTGGTCCGGGAGTGGGGCGAGGACGACGGCTTGGTCGCCGGCGGCGTAGGCCCGGCCTCCGGGAGCGACGAGGTGTGCTTCTGAGAGACGTCCCGTCTGGTGCATCTGGTTGCGGGCGAGGCGGTTGATGTCCCGGACATCGTCCCGGCGCCAGGCCAACAGGGCGGTGTCGTGGCCGTCGTCGACGTCTCGGGCCCAGCCCTCGACCATCCCGACCAGCGCCTCGGTGCGGCTGGGACTCAGGGCTGTGCGGCCGCGGGCGAGGTACCAGTCGATGGCTTCACCGACGTCCCCGTTGCGGAGCTGACGCAGCGCCCGGCGTTCGGCGGGGTCGCGTTGGCGGACGTTCTCGTCGAGGGTGGTGAGGATGGCGGGGTGGCGCTCGAGGAGGGCGGCGAGGGCGCCTCCGGGGCCGATGGAGGAGAGCTGGCGGGGGTCACCGACGAGGACGAGCTTCGCTCCCGCTTGTTCGACGTGGGCGATGATCCGGTGGAGGTCCCGATCGGCGGTCATGGCGGCCTCGTCGAGGATCACGACCGTCCGCGGGTCGAAGGTGATCTGCCGATGCTCCAGGCGCCAGAGGAGCGAGGTGATGGTGCGGGACTCGATGTGGGCCTCGTCTCCCAGCGTGCGTGCGGCCTGGCCTGAGGTGGAGGCGCCGAGCACCCGGTACCCGTGACGGCCGAGCGCGGTGCTCGCGGCGTCGAGCGCGGTGGTCTTGCCCGAACCGGCGACACCGACGACGACCTCGACGGCCCGTCCCGAGGAGCAGACGGCCTCCACGACGTCCCACTGGCCCGGGGTGAGCCGGTGGCCGATCTCATCACCCTTGGCCAGGACCGCATCGGTCACGTCCCGCTCAGGCAGGGCGGGACCAGGCTGGTCGGCGAGGCGGTCGATGCTCTCGGCGATGGCCTGCTCAGTGGCCAGCACCTCGACCGTCGCGTAGGCCCGCTCGTGGATGGCCCCGGAGGCCAGGAGCGGCACGACGAGTCGCCCGCCGAGGATGTGGTCGACGACCCGGTCGAGCTCGCCGGGATCGTGGCCGTAGAGCAGCGGGGCGACGGCGGTGACGAGGTGAGTGCGGGTAAAGACCTTGTGATTGGCCATCAGGTCCCCGTCGATGTGAAGGACCTCAACGGCCAGAGCGTCCACCCGCTCCCGGGACAACGGCGCCGGGAGCGCTGGCACCGTGCGGGCGTCGTCGAGAGCGGCGCTGAGGCGCTCGACGCTCCAACCGATAGCGGCCAGCTCGGCCTGCCAGACCGGCATGAGGTCATCGACGCCGGTGTGGCGTTTAACTGCTCGGGACTCACGGGCGGCGACCTGGCGGGCTCGGTAGGTGTCGGTGTGGCCGGACTCGGCGAGGTAGGCGGTGATCTCATCCGCCCGCTTGGAGAACAGGTCGCATACCTCGACGGGGATGCCGGCGATCCGCCAGTGGCGCAGGTTCCCGGACGGTCCGTTGTCCGGTTCGATCCGGTAGCCGAGGGAGACGGCTCGGGCGGCGGAGTGGAGGCGGCCGACCATCGTTGCTGCTTCGACGGTGTCGCGGAGCGATGCGGAGTCGAGGCCCTTGAACCCGCCGACATCGTCGAACATCTCGGCGACGTTGGCCACCAGCACGTGATCGTGCGGCGACGGATCACCCGCCCGCGAAGTGCCGTGTCGGGTCCGGGCGTAGACCAGACCGCCGGTGGCGGTGCGAACCTGCGCCCGGCCCCGACGGCCGCCGCGCTGTTGCAACCAGAAGTCGAGCCACTCCATGGTCGCGTCGGTCTCGACATCGAGCAGGTGGTGCATGGCGTCGGCCCGCTTGATCACACCGAGCACGGCGACGGACTTGTGAGCGCTGACCACCAACTCGAAGCCCGGGCGCTTCGTCGACACCAGCCGCTCACCGCTGGCGGCGTCACGGAACCCGCCCGGTCCGAAGGCAGCTTGGTAGGCCTCGGGGGTCACCTCGCCGGCCAGGCCCGTCCGAGCGGCGCCGGCGCCGCCCCACCGCAGCGGCGTCTCACCCCGCGAGCCGTAGTAGTCGAGGGCTGCGCCGGGGTGGTCGTCGGCTCGGCCGACGACCGTCGCCTGGTGGTAGGCGACCTCATCGGCGCCCATCGGCCGGAACCACGCCATCAGCTGGTCCCGCCGAGGGTCCCGCTACCGCAGGTAGCAATCGTGTTGGCCATCGGGGTGCGTTGTCGCACTGCCTGAGATGGCTGTCGAGCAGTTCCGAGTGGCCGGACATTGGCCGGTCATGGCGGTCGCTTCGGCTCTGATCGTAGGAGCGTTCGTGGTCGTGGGATGTGTTGCGAGACCAGTCCGGCAGGGGTGAACAGAGGGTGATTGCGAGTCATCGCCATCAACGGCCAGCGCTCCTGGACCCCGACGCAGACCATCGGTCATCGATGTGTAGAGAAATCCGCTCCGCCGAGGCCTAGGAGATCGACCAAGGAGGCATCCATGTCCACCAACGACACCCCGCTCACCCGGCTGTTGAACATCAGCGAGGTCGCCGAGATTCTCGGCGTCGACGTACGCCACGTCCGCCGCCTCGTCCAGGAGCGGCGCATCCCGTTCGTGAAGTGGGGCCACCTGCTCCGCTTCGACCCCGCCGAGATCAGCGCTTGGATCGACGAGAATCGGTGCCGGCTCGCGCCGCGACCGCGGTAGGCAGCCCTGGCGCGGGCGGGGGGAGACGACCGCTACAGGTCTGCCGTCCAGGTGCGTGGCGGGCGGCCCTCGATCGCCGTGACGCCGGCGATGGTGTTGCCGGCGTCGACCAGCTCGACCCCGATGTAGGCGCCGGCGTCGTCCTCGGGATCGGTGGCGAAGACGTCGACCCGGGTGGGCTCGCCGCTCAATGACCGGCCAGCGATGCCGAGCGTCCCACCGTCGGGTTGGCCGGTGAGGTGGAGTCGCTCGAACCCGTCCTCGTCCAGCAGGACGACACGGCAGTGCTCCCCGGCGGTAGCGGAGAGCCGGATCCGACCGACGCCTCTCTCATCGACGATCACCACCCGGCGGGTTCGCACCTCGTCTGCGATCTGGAGGCGAAGCCGGGTCACCTCGCTCTGGAGCCTGGCGAACGCCTCGGTGTCGATCGGCTCGCGGGCCCTCGTGGACTCGTCCGGCACACCTCGAGGGCGTGACCGCTTATCGTCGCTCATCGTCGGGACCTCCTTGGGGGTTCCGGCCACGGCCCCGGGCAGCTGCAACTGCGCCGGGGCCACCTGTCTTGGATCGTCACCCGGTGAGCGCCCGACTCAAGGTGTTACGACTGAGATCACAGGCTGCCATGATCGGGCCGGGCCGTCAACGGCTGTCCGTCTAGCGTCGTCCCCGATGGGACGGAAGGTCGACGCCGAGGATCTGGTCGGCGCCGCAGAGATCGCCGACCGGCTCGGTCTGGCCAACTCGCAACTGGTGCACGTCTGGCGTCGCCGTCACGACGACTTCCCGGCTCCCATCGTCGAGCTGAAGCGTGCCCACGTGTGGCTCTGGCCAGAGGTCGAGGTGTGGGCCCGCAGAACCGGTCGAGCAGGCTGACGCCCAGGCACGCGAGCGCAGACCAGTCGACGCGACATGCGCCGACCAGGTAGCCTACCCAACGGCTCTCGAAGGTCGAGGGACCCAAGACGCGCCCAAACACTACCTCAGGGCTGAGTCGGGAACGTGGATGCAGGAGAAGCAGTACGAATGAGCCTTCCCGAAGGGAGTCGCGCGGCCCACGCAAGGCTCGAGTCCCAAGTGTCCAGCCTCGTTACGAAGCTTCGGCGAGCAGGCGTGTCTGTGGATTCGCCAGAACTCCTCCAGTTGGACGAGCAAGGAATGGGTGCTGTCCGGCACGCCCGCGGTCGGCTCGTCGAGATCATCTCGGACGATCCTCGACTGGCGGCGATCGAGTCACTGGGGCTTGGAGAGCTGGAGAGCCTCTTGCTCGACATGATTCGGCTCTGCGTCGAGGGCCGGATGCACGCCTTCTTGGGCGACATTGACGTCCCATACCCGGTGTACAACTTTTTCGCCGGGTTCGATGAGAACTCGCTCGGCCCCTGGGACGGTGCCTCCGGGACCGCAGAGGTCACCAGCCCGATCGCCTGGGAACTCATGGGGATTCCCGTGCGCATGCCCATCGGCGTTCCCGCCTCAGGTCTCACTGCGAACTCGAAGTGGATTCGGTACTTCTCCCGCCGAGGGTTCAACATCCTCACCTACAAGACCGTGCGCAGTGTTGAGACTCCGCCCCACCGGTACCCGCACTGGGTGTTCGTGGGCGACGGCGATCCATGGCTCAGCCTTGACGACGTGACCCGCGTGAGAGGCGACCTGTCCGTCTGGCCGAAGGACCTTGAACGGTTCTCGACCGCCAACTCGTTCGGAGTTCCCTCGCCTGACCCGGAGATCTGGAAGAAGGATGTTGAGCGGTCCCTCAAAGATCTGAGCGATGGCCAACTGCTGATCCTCAGCGTGATGGGCAGCAGCGAGCACTACGCAGGCCAGGACATGGTTGACGACTTCGTTCGAGTTGCCCTCCTTGGCGCAGAGACGGGAGTGCTGGCCCTCGAGATCAACTTGTCCTGCCCGAACACGGTCCGAGCTGGAAAGCCAGGGATGGGCCCGCCGATCTGCAGCGACCCGGAGACATCGGGCCGGATCATTCGGGCAGTGCGCGAAGCCGTGGGTCCGGAGATGAAGCTGGTGGCCAAGCTCAGTTGCCTCGAACCCGCGGCTCTGCGAGCCGTGGTGGCAGTGATCGGTGAGGAGGTCGACGCTATCTCGGCGATCAACACGGTGCAGGCCCCCATTTCCCGCACGGACTCAGATGAGAGCCCATTTGTCGGGACAGCAGAGGAGCCGGATCGCGAGCGCGAGGCAGCGGGTGTGTCGGGCTCCCTAATTCGGGAACTCGGACTGTCCACCGTTGCTTCCCTGCGGAAGTTGAAGCAGGAGCTAACGCTCGACTTCGACATCATCGGGATGGGCGGGGTGACCACGGTGGATGATGTCGATGAGTACGTGAGTCGCGGGGCGACCGCCGTACAGACGGCTACGGGTGCGTGCCTGTACCCCGAACTACCGCAGATGCTCTCGAAGAGCAGTTCGACATGGCAAGATCTGTCAGTCACCTTGGGTCCAGACGAGTTGTCGAGGCCTGCGGGTGGTGGTCGACCCACGCTTGGCCGCATTGGCCGGGCTTTGTCTTCAGGGGGCCTTAGCCTTGTACTTGACCGCAGCAGCAGTGGAGACGGTCGCTGAACCTCTCGGCAACCTTGAGCTGTTCGGTGGCGGTGTACTCGGCGGCCTTGTGGGCTTCGCGACAGCGATCGCCCTCCCCTATGTTCGAGAACTAGCAGAGAAGGCAGCGGCTCAACGCGCCGCCGGCAAGCCAACCGCCGATCTGCATCCGAGCACGCTGGAGTACGTCTGTATCGCAGCCGTTCTGCTCGTCAACGTCCTCCTGGGAGGCGTCGCAGCGCTCCTGGTCGGCGAGGCCACCGCAATTCGCCAGGCAATCGCCTTCGGGCTCGCGTGGCCCGCCGTGCTCAAGGGGGCCGGCGAAGGCGTGCTTGCGGTAGCGGACCTCAAGAACCGCTCCTCAGGCCCGGACGGCGATGGGGCTAACGGGACCCAGTAGAGGACGCGTTAGCGCTTCGCGGTCGATCGTCCGAGTCGAGGACCAGGCTCAGTCCGCCGCTGGCGAGCACTCGCCCGATCTTCGCAAGGACCGATGGGCGACGGCCGGAGGATGGTGCAGCAGCGTTGTGGGAATCGGGCTGCGAGATCATGTCGCCTCCAGGCAAGCCAGTGTTGATTCCAACCATAAACAATGATTGGCTTTAGGTGGTGGATGACCCTCCCATCGGCCTGCCATCGCACCGGGTTTGGGCCCTCGCCGGGATTCCGCCGTCGACGCTGAACTACTGGGTGCAGACCGGTGTGGTCCGACCCTCCCTGCGGGGCCCCGAGGGGAAACGGGTCGAGCAGTGGTGGACGACTCGTGACGTCGTAGTTGTCCGCGTCGTGCGTGCTCTACGGACTGCGGGCGCACCGATGGCACAGATCCGCCGAGCGCGACGACAGTTGGAGTCGTGGGGTGAGGACTTGGCCTCGTGCCAGCTGTATTGGGACGGCCGCTCCGTGCTCGTCGCGGACGGACACGATGCGCCTGTCTCGGTCGGCCTACAGCCCGGCCAGCGCGTCTGGCATTTCATGGTCCTCCCGGTGGGAGAGTGGGAGGCCGAGGCCGCCACAGACGATGAGGCAGTTCCGGTCGATCTCCTGCAGTTCCGGCAACGGCGCCGAGCACGTCGTAAGGAACAGCGGGGCCGAGTCATCGTTCCTGCCGACATCCTGAAGTCCCTCGAGTCCGGTGGCGCCTAAGCCGCACGAGGCGAGCACTCAGGCGGGAAGGCCCCGTGAGAAGCAAACTCGGACCAGCCGCAGGGATTGAACGAGGGGCCCAAACCTCGAGATCTGCCCGTCGTGCATCGACAACGATGCACACATGCGAGCGACCGAGATGGAGCGCCTCCTCAGTCGCCTAGAGCCGAATTCCGTGATGAGGTGTCTCGGCGCGGCCATCGATGGGCCAGGAGGGAGGCACAGGTGGCCCTCCCTGCTCTGGGCTTGGTGCAGTGCAGCGCAGGCGAAGCATGAACACAGCCGACCAGCGACGGTCGAGGACGTCAGCAAGATCGCGCGCCTGTCGCGCGTTGCGCGGCCAGACCTACAGGGGATCGAAGATTGGTGGACCTGCGACCCTCGTCTAGAGGTCCGGTTTGCCGTCGGAGATGACCGACTGCGCGTCCACCCCGGCACCTCGACAGATCCAAGTCGTCACCTGTCGTACGTGTTCTGGCTTGCCAACGTGATCGACGATGCAGTCGTGGACCGCCTCGGCTTCGGCCTGGCCGACGTAGCGGAGGTTGCGCTTCGACAGGCCGACTCCGTCGTTGCTCGCCTTTCTCCGGCATGGCCCCACACGGCGGGCCACCGTGATCAACGCCTCGGCTCGGAAGATCTCGAGTCAGAACTCCGAGCCGTCCTAGCGGCGCCCGTTGTGGTGGATGAATCTGAGTTCGAGGCCTACTCCGCTGCGCCCATCGCAGCGCACCAGTGCGCAGACCCCGAGCGCGCCGAGCGCGCGATCGCCTGGCTGACGGTGGACGCGCGAGACCTTCGGTTCGACCCCTTCGCCGCGTCGCCCGTCGGCAACGTGGGTTACGTCCGCACGGCGAACGGTCTCGTTGCTACGCCTGCAGCCCTCTCGATCTCCCTCATCGCGTCGTCGAGCCTCGCGCTGTGCTCTGCCCTGGGAGACGATTCGCATGTAGCCGCTCTGCTGCGGTTGGCCACGGGTCATCGTGTATCGACTTCGCTGCACGCTCCTCGCTCGCCAGGCGCACCAGAGCCATGCATGAGCGCAGTGGTCGTTCGGGGGAGACGACACGCTGTCTCGCTTCAGTTCGCTGGGGGCCTCGACGCCGAGAGGCTGGAGAGGGAGATCGAACGACTCCCAGTCGAAGGGCCGAGCTCCGAGCTTCCGGGTGGAGCGGAGGCGCAGGTGTCTGAAGACACGGAGTGGCTGCCGCTGACGGTGAGCGGAGGTCCGTGCGCGGTTCGCCCGTTGGCGGGTCAACCGCTCGTTCTCCACGTCACTGAGGTCGAGGCGTTACATGAGCAGGCTCTCGCCGCCGGCGACGAGACCTTGATGTGGCGCTTCGTCGAGGACCTGAGGGACGAACCGATGACCGAGGACGGCGTCCTCGAAGTGCTCGACCTGTGGAAGACGTGGTCGTTGCTGGGCTCGTTCCGGCCACCTGGAATCCCGAATGGGCTGGTGATCGCCGACCTGCGCCCCGATGAGGACGCATGGCGTCAGGCCGCGCAGTGGGACCCATTCGAGGCGGTCCTGCATGCGATCGACCTCCCGCGCCGCCATGACTGGTCGCGATGTGTGCTCGTCGACCCGGATCAAGCGCTCCTGCTCGGTCCCGATGCAGTGGTGGTCCGGCACGAGCCCCCTTTCGCCGTGGCTGCTGTCGTCGGAACGACGGCGATCGACTTCGATCACGACGACTTGGTGTTGGAGATCGCTGAAGAGATCTCGAAGCTGTTGAGCGATTCCGTGGCTGCGAGGGAACTCATGAAGGCTCTCGATCGGCCGCCCCTCATCGTGCTCGAACTGAACTCTGCTGAGACAGTTGATACGCCCCTCGACGTTGAGGCGCCGGTTCCGTTCGCCGTTGATCACGAGCGTGCGAGTCTCTTGGTTCTGCTCGAGCTGCGCTTCTTGAATGCGCTGCACGATGACCCAGCCAGCGCATTCCAATCCCTCGGGGGGTCGATCGGCTACGGGCTAGCGCTTCTTGCAGGCACGCCGGACCCGATGTCGGTGGCCGACCGTGTGGTCGACGACATCAATAAGGCTGCCCTTGGCTTGGTGATGTGGAGCGAGGCGATGCCGCCGCTGCCTCGTGATCCCCTCGTACGCGTTCACCGCAACGCTGCGACGAGGCGCCGGGGGCGAGCCACTCTCGCTGACGCCACGCTTCGGGCAGGGGTCGAGCCGGGGCCGTATGAGCCAACGAAGGCACGCCACGTGGCCCGGACCCGCATCCACCCCGCAGCACGCGAGGCCTTGGGAGACACGATCTCTGACTGGTCTGCCGGCAGCCTTCGAGTTGCGCTGGCGGCCTTGAACGCCTCACAGGCCGACCGCATGGGCCGGCGGTGCTCGCTTGAGTCAGGCCTTGCTGCTCCATGGGCGAGCGAGATCCGCGCTCGGAGCTTGGGCGGACCCAACGAGGCTCTCGCGACCGGGCCGCTTGAGCTGATCGTCGAAGCCATCGTTGCTGGGGAACCAGCGGGGACGCTGACACCAGACGCTGTGGACCTGGCCCCTGCGGCGGATCTGGCGGAAGAGGTGCTTACCATCGGACACGTCGTGGCCGGTACGGCAGAGCGCGTGCACGACTGCGAACTCGAGGTCCTGCCCGACGGCACGGTCTTGATCGGGCTCGTCGCTCATGGCGGCGGCGAGGTTGATGTCGAGGCCTACAACATGGCAGTTGCCCGGCACTCGCTACGCATGCGCCCAGCGGTCGACCCAACGGGACCTGAAGTCGATCTGAGCGCGCCTCCGACGGGCGATCGCGAGTTCCAGCCGGTTCTCGACAAGCATGCTCCCGGATCGCTGGTGGCCATCAACAAGCGCCTCCGCACGGAGAAGGGCACCACCCTGGATGCGCTCGTCGCAGTCCTGGCGACGGTCTCGACCTTTGACGTGGATCCTGACGGGCTAGCTGTGATCGATGCGGCGGACCTCACGGCGGACGTTGCGGAGTGGGCCCGCCTCCCTCTCGACGAGGTCGCGACCGCCGTCGAGACGCTTACGCTCCGGGGAGCCGGAGTGCGAGCAGAGGTTCCTCGAACGTGGGAGGTGGAGCGTCGTTCTCATCGGATGGCGTGTCGGCCGTTGGTGGCCGGTGACAGTGGGCTGATCCTGGCGCCGTGGTGCGCTCGCGCGACGCAGTTCCTACTTGACAGCCGCCTGGCCGAAGGTCGACTTCTGTGGCCCGCAGACCACCTCTCGCCTGCGCTTCAAGCCGACCTCGTGCGATTTCGCCAGATCGGCAATCGAGGCCTGGAGCTCGACGCTGCAGCGGCGGTCGACGGCGTCGTCGCAGCATCGCTGACCAACCTCGATCCGAACCGACCGCGGGTCCTTGACGTGACCATTGGCGGCGAGATCGACCTGCTACTCGTCGACCGGTTCGACCGATGGTGGGTCTGCGAGGTCAAGGACCTCAAGCGTGGATTCTCACCCGGGGCGTTAGGTAGATCGGTCGAGAAGTACCTCGGCCGCAAGGGATTCATCGCCAAGCTCAACGCGAGGGTTCAGGAGGTCGCAACGTGTGCGGAGGCGTTGGCCCATGCCATGGGGGTCGAGCGTCCGGAAGTCCCTGACGTGCGTGGCGTCTTCGTGACGAGGGGTGTGGAGCCATGTGCGTTTCTCGCCGACCCGCAGGCACTTCACGTACTGGTGGATGATCTTCCGGCGCTGCTCACCGACCCCAGTCCTCCGAGGGTCGGCCAGTACGCCATAGGGGACCGCTGGGGGGACTGGTAGTAGTCCGCCCGTTCTGGCGCACCCTGTGCGGACGTTGCGACCGCTGTGAGGCTGCAGCTCTGAGGTGTGCCTTCGCCTCATTCTTCGCTGTCGGACTCGGGGTCGCTTGGCGCCACAAGAAACACCGACTCTGGGTCGACGTCCGCGCGACTGATCATGACTGGGACAGCTTCTTCTGAACGTGGGCGCGGCGTGTTCCGTAGCTCGAACCGGCCAACTTCGAAGGCCGCCGCCACGGACTCGCCGCTCCCGATGGCTCGGTAGAAACCTGCGGCGAAGGCCTTGGCGCCGGCGTCGGTTACGGGAGCGTCCATGCCGATGGCGACCTCTACCCGCTCGGCCATCCCCTCGGCCGCACGCTCGGACCAGCAGGCGTTGTAGATGATCACCCGCACCGACTGGCCGATGGCACGAACGAGCCCGACCAGGACCTCGGGCTCGATCACACGGACCTCGCCGTCGTCTCCTTCGAAGGCCAGCCCTGAGGCCTCGGTGCCGTGCCCGCTGAAGTGCACGACAGACGGCTTGGTGTCGAGGATCGCCTGGGTGATGTCTTTCGGCCGGGCGGCCCACCTCGCTTCGAGCTTGACCCCGTCCCGCTGCTCGCTGAGCCGGACCGCTTGGTGGATCGCGCGCATCTCCTGATCCAGGCGAAGCGTCCCCGTCGGGTCTGCGAAGAGCAGAAGCACTGTTGCCACCTGGGGCAGCTCGCGGGCGAGTGCGGAGCGGACATGGTCGAGGTCCTGCCGGACGCTCGTCACCTCCCCCCGGAGGGATGACACCTGACGTTCGTGATCGGCCCGGAGCCGATCCGCGGCGCGCTGTCGTTCTGCGTCGGCCCGTCGGCGGTCGTCATCGGCCTTCTTCGCTGCTCGATCCTGCTTCTTCCGGTCCTGCTCCTCCTCGGTCTGCAACGCCTTCTCCGCAGCCACGAGGTCCTTGTGCTTCCCGGCGATCTTCTTCTGCAGGTCGACGATCTTCGTCCGCTCCCGTTCGGCCGCCTTCTGCTTGGACTCCGCCTGGCTCGTCCTACTCCGGATGGTCGATTCGCTGGCGTTGCGCGGGATGCCATTGATGGCACGGCTGGCTGCACTGAGTGCGTCCGACTCAGCCTTCATGGCGGACGATCGCTTGCCCTCGAGGTCAGCGATCTCCCTGCGCAGCTGCTGGACCTTGTTGCGGCGTTGCTCGATGGACATGGCGCCTCCGGTCGAACCTCCGTTCGATTGTAGCGGTCCTGCGTCTTACCTCCATCTGCGTCAAGCGCGCCCGAGCGAGTGGGGCAGTTGAGGCCGGTGGAGCCACCAGAGAGGGGTTGAGAGCCGGCGCTCACCCCCCCCCCCCGGGGGGCACTCTCTGATCAAGCTTCAGGCCGGATCGCCCCGCCGTGCTGCCGTCCCCTCCGAGGTGTGGACATGCATTGGTCGACGGTGCCGAAGGGCGCCGCCTCGATCATGAGGGCGCCTCCGGCTTGTCTGTGGCGCATGGAGACGAGTCGAACGCCCCGACACTCGGTGCGAGAATGCCGGCATGAGGCCGGCATCAGCCCTTCCGCACGGCATCGACGTGGACCGCGCCCGGCTCGACGAGGTGTGCCGGCGATACGGGGTCGAGGAGCTATCGGTGTTCGGTTCGGTGGCTCGGGGCGAAGCGGCGGCGGACAGCGACGTCGACCTGCTGTACGTGCTCGCGCCTGGGGCTCGGCTGGGGTTCGCCCTGAACCGGCTTGAGGACGAACTGGCGCAGGTCTTCGGGCGGCCGGTGGATCTCGTGTCCAGGAAGGCCCTCCACCCGCTTCTGCGGGACACGGTCGAGGCGGAGGCGCGCACGCTCTATGCAGCGTGACCGTCTGCTGCTGGCCGAGCTGATCGACGCGGCCGAACGCGTCGTCGCGCTCGTCGCAGGCCGCGAGGCCGACGAGATCGAGGGCGACCGTGACCGGCGGGACGCATTGCTGTAGAACTTCACCGTGCTCGGTGAGGCCAGCACGCAGCTCTCGGCGGATCTCAAGGCGGCCCATCCTGAGGTGCCGTGGGCGGACCCCGCCCGCATGAGGAATCGGATCGTCCACGGGTACTGGACGATCGACTTCGAGGTTCTCGTTGCCACGGCTCGCGACGACCTCCCGGAGTTCGTCACGAACGTGCGGGCGATCCTCGACGAGAACCCGGGCGAGGTTGGGGACCGCCCCGGCTGACCCTCGCCCGTGAGAAGCAGCCTGAGAAGCAAACTCGGGTTAACCGGGTTAGCCGCGGAGTCTGGCGGTCACTCTGAAGGAGGCGAAAGCGGTGCTCAGGGGGCAGATCCGGGCTTGGCGGTAACTGGCGGTGATGCCTCGAAACAGACCTACGGATCAGAAGGTTGGGGGTTCGAGTCCCTCCGAGCGCGCTGAAGTCCCTGGTAGCTGCGTTTTGTCGGTCACCGATCGTGCGTCTCGCTCGACGGGTCCGAGGCCGAGGACTCACGGTCAGCGGCGTTCCCGGCTCATCCTGTGCGAGGGATGTCGAGGGAGGTGAGGAGGGCTTGGACCCGGGCCCGGATCTCGTCGCGGATGGGACGGACGGCGTCGACGTCCTGACCGGCGGGGTCGTCGAGCTCCCAGTCCTCGTAGCGTTTGCCGGGGTGGAGGGGACAGGTATCACCGCAGCCCATCGTGATCACGACATCGGCGGCTTGGACGCCTTCCTCGGTCCAGGGCTTCGGGTACTCCTTCGAGATGTCGATGCCGACCTCGGCCATGGCGGCGACAGCGGACGGGTTCACCTGGGAGCCGGGCTCGCGGCCACCAGACCAGGCGACAGCGCGGTCGCCGGCGAGGTGGGTGAACCAGCCGAGGGCCATCTGCGAGCGGCCGGCGTTGTGCACGCAGAGGAACAGCACGATGGGGCGACCGTCGCCGCCCTTCCTCTCGAGCTCCGGGCCGAGCTGCTGCCGGGCGGCGGTGCGGTGGGCGGCGTGGACGTCGAGGGGGTGGTCGGCGGCGGACATCAGGTGCTCCCGGTGTCGGGGATGGGGTGGGGGTAGAAGAGGCGGACCAGCCCGAAGGTGAGTCCGGCACCGAAGATCTGCATGAGCACGAACATCGGGGCGGAGCCGGGATCGATGCCGGCGAAGGAGTCCGACAGGGTGCGCGCGCTCGTGGCGGCGGGGTTGGCGAAGCTGGTGGAGGACGTGAACCAGTAGGCGCCGCCGATCCATGCGCCGACGGCAAAGGGGACGGCCCGAGACCGGCCCGTGCGCACGCAGCCGTGGATCACCAGCAGGAGCCCGATGGTGGCGACGATCTCGGAGAGCCACAGCGCCCCGGAGGATCGGGTCGTGGTCGCCAGTTCGAGGACGGGTCGCTCGAACATGGCGTTGGCGATGAGCGTCCCGGCGCAGGCTCCGACGGTCTGAGCAACGGTGTAGAGAACGGCGTCCTTGGTGGTGATCGAGCCGAGCAGGCGGTCGACGAGGGTGACGGCGGGGTTGAAGTGGGCGCCGGACACGGCTCCGAACATGAGGATCAGACCGACCAGTGTGGCGGCGGTCGCGGCGGCGTTCTCCAGCAGTTGGAGCCCGATGTCGTCGGGTGAGAGCCGGCTGGCCATGATCCCGGAGCCGACGACGGCGATCAGCAGGAAGGCGCTGCCGAGGGCCTCGGCGGCCAGGCGGCGCGTCAGGTCGAGGCGCAGGGTGCCCGTACCGACCTCGGGCCGGACGTGGAGGTCGCCCCGGGTCATGGTCGGATGCCCGGGGGTCGACGGAGGGCTCAGCAGCAGGGGGACGTGCTGGTCATCTGCTCGGCATCGCCGGTCTTGACGTAGACCTCCCAGGGGGCGCCGTCGGGGTCGTTGACCCACGTCTCGGTCTTCTCCGCATAGCAACAGGTGGTGTCGTCGACGCCGGTGGTGGCGAGACCCTCGCCGACCAGGCGGGCCTCGGCGGCCCGCACCTCGGCGCCGGCCTCGACCTCGACACCGAGGTGGTTGAGGGTGGCCGGATGCCCCTGACCCTCGATGAGGACCAGCTTGAGCGGCGGATCCGCGATGGCGAAGTTGGCGTAGCCCGGGCGGGTCTTGGCCG
The DNA here is from genome assembly GCA_964416885.1 of uncultured Iamiaceae bacterium. Taxonomy (GTDB): domain Bacteria; phylum Actinomycetota; class Acidimicrobiia; order Acidimicrobiales; family Iamiaceae; genus Iamia. The sequence goes on along the minus strand of CAYQGF010000027.1, from coordinate 2,795 downwards.
GCTTGGTGCCGAACAGCTTGGAGTAGAAGGCCACGGCCTCGTCGATGTCGGAGACGTTGAGGGCGAGCTGGACACGGGACACGACGGACCTCCTGGTAGATTCACCAATGTCGATTGATCGACTCTCGCGAATGGATCGAGTGATGTCAATACGTCACGTGCAGACCGACGCCCCCGCCACCGGGGAGTGCTGTCCCTCCCTCCTCGCCGCGCCCCTCGGCGTCGACCAGGCCGACGAGCTGGCCGCCGCCTTCGCCGCTCTCGCCGACCCCGTCCGACTGCGTCTGCTCAGCCTCGTCGCCGACGCCGGGGAGATCTGCTCGTGTGACCTCCAAGGGCCCCTCGGCAAGTCCCAACCCACCATCAGCCACCACACCAAGGCCCTCGCCGAGGCCGGCCTGATCGCGGGAGAGAAGCGGGGCCGTTGGGTGTGGTGGAGGGTCGTTCCCGAGCGGCTCGATCGACTGCGCCACGCGCTCGACCCCTCTGCATCCTGAGCGACGCGGCGCGCATCGGCCCGACGGTTGGTCGGGGCCGCCCGGTCGGGCGGCGGGATGAGGACGAGGGCCTGAGCGCCTACGGCTGGGTGAGGACGGCGAGCTGGTTCATGCGGGCGAGGAAGCGCCGGTAGAGGTCGACGGTGAAGTCGTTGCGAGCGGCCAGCGCCCGCAGCGAGTCCTCGTCGAAGATGATCTCGTGCTCCTCGCTGGCGTGGGCGCTGGTCAGCCGGACCTTGGCGCCCAGGCCGTGCAGCGGCTCCCAGGTCGCGTGGGGCGTGGTGATGACGACCTTTCCTCCCGGCCGGAGGCGGTCGGCCATGTCCCTCAGCCAGCCGTCGGGATCGGGGAGGTGCTCCACGACGGCCAGGGCGACGATGGCGTCGAAGCGGGCCTCGGGGTCGAGGTCGTCGACGTGCTCGAAGCGATGGTCGGGATGTGCGGCCCGCGCCTGGGCGATGGCGTCACGGTCGATGTCGACGCCGACGTAGCGCTCGGGCGGGACGAGGGTGGCCATCTCGCCCGAGGCGCAGGCGAAGTCGAGCACGTCGCCCTGGAGGTAGGGCCGGGCGACCCGGAACCGGCGCTCGCGGAGGAACGGGGACAGCAGTCCGGAGTACTGACGGCTCATCGGCTGCGTCCGTCCCGTCGCGTCGTCATGGTGACCATCAGGCGCTGCACCTTAGGGCCTGTGCGGATAGGACCGTGTCGTGCCCGGGTCCCTCCTCGGCAGGGCCTCGGAGGACGACGCACTGTGCTTCTGGGTCGCCTCGCCTGGCGGCTCGGCTCCTTAGGGCCTGTGCAGAGACGACCGTGTCGTGCCCGGGTCCCTCCTCGGCAGGGCCTCGGAGAACGACGCACTGTGCTTCTGCCTCGCCTCGCCTCGCCTGGCGGCTCGGCTCGCGGCTCGGCTCCTTGGAGGGCGCGCCAGGCGACGACGTCCCGGCCGGAGCCGGGCGGGCGGCGACGGTCATGTCCACCCTGGCGTCGGCACCGGTGCCACGACGGGCGTGGTGGCGACGCATCATGAGCGGTGATGAGCCTCACGCCGAGCCGACTGTTGCGCGTGGCGCGGCCGGTGTTGTTGGCCGCGCTGGTGGTCGCCTGTGTGGTCGCGCTCGTCGCCAGCTGGGGCGACGTCGCCGATGCCCTCCCCCGCGTCGGGGTGGTTCGGCTGGGGGTGGCGACGGTGGCGGCGATCGTCGCCGGGGTGCTGCTCGCCGTCGGGTGGCGCATCCTGCTGGTCGACATCGCCGAGCAGGACGTCGCGCTCGGCGAGGCGGTGGCGGCGTACTCGGCCGCACAGCTCGGCAAGTACGTGCCGGGCAGCGTCTGGCCGGTCGTCGTCCAACTGGCCCTGACCCGTCGCCACGGCATCGCTCGGCGGGCCGTCGTGTCGGCGTTCGTGGTCCAGGTCGTCATCCTGGTCGTGGCCGCCGTCGCCAGTGCCGCGGTCACGCTGCCGTGGGTCGACGCCGAGCAGCTCCGGACCCGTTGGTGGCTCCTGCTGGTGGCCCCGGCGATGGGCGTGATGTTGGTCCCCCGGGTGCAGCGGGCGGTGCTCGACCGCGCCGGCCGGTTGTTGGGACGCGACCTCCACGTGCCGATGCCGTCGATGGCCACCAACGGGCGTGCCGCCGTCGTCTCGGTCCTGGTGTACGTGGCCTACGGCCTCCACCTCGCGGTGCTCGCCCAACCCCTCAGCACCCGCCCGACGATCTCGGTCGTGCTGCAGTCGATCGGCGGCTTCGCCCTGGCGTGGGCCGCCGGGCTCCTCGTGATCTTCGCTCCGGCCGGCCTCGGCGTGCGCGAGCTGGTGCTGACCCTGACGATGGGGGCGGTGGTGCTCGGCGACGACGCCACGGCGCTCGCGGTGCTGTCGCGCGTCTCGGTGGCGCTCGCCGACCTCGTGCTCGGGGTCGGCGGCCTGGCGCTGCTCGCCGCGCTCGGCATCTCCACCGGGCGGGCTCGGCGCGAGCTGGCGGCGGAGCGGGCCGGGACCGCACCCGAAGTCGACCGGCCCGGAGCGGGATCGGGCTGAGGGGATCGCCGCGGCGGGTGCGAGGATGCTGCGGTGATCTCCGTCATCGACGACCTGGACGCGGCGCGGGCGTGGCTCCAGCGCACCCGTGAGACCGACGAGGACGACGTGCCCCAGGCGGTCCTCGACCGCATCGCCGCCACCTTCGGTGAGCCCCTGACCCCGTCGCAGGTGGTCGACCGGATCCTGGGTGACGTCCGCCGCGAGGGCGACGCCGCCCTCCACCGCTACAGCGCCCTGCTGGAGGGCGTCGACCG
>CAYQGF010000026.1:10739-19604 GCA_964416885.1 uncultured Iamiaceae bacterium | reverse complement strand
CCGGAAGTGACCGCCGCAGGACTCCTCACGGGTGAGGGCGTCGAGACACATGACCTGCGCCAGCTCGAAGAAGTCGTCGATCCGACCGGCCTTCTCGAGGGTCTGGTTGGTGGACTCGCCGGACCCGGTGACCCGCAGGTCCTTGCGGAACTCGGCGTGCAGGGCGGGGATCTCCGACAGCGCCTTCCCCAGGCTCTCCTTGGTGCGCTCCATGCCGCAGTTCTCCAGCATGATCTTCCCGAGCTCCATGTGGAACGAGTCGGGGGAGCGGGTGCCGCCGATCGCCAGGTACTCGGCGAAGCGGTCGCGGGCGGCGGCCTCGGCGGCCTGGAACTCGGGGTGGTCGGTGGGGACCGGCTGGGTGCCGAGCTGGGGCGCCAGGTAGTTGCTGATCGTGTTGGGCAGGACGAAGTAGCCGTCGGCCAGGCCCTGCATCAGCGCCGAGGCGCCCAGGCGGTTGGCCCCGTGGTCGCTGAAGTTGGCCTCACCGGTGCAGTAGAGCCCGGGGACCGTGGTCATCAGCTCGTAGTCCACCCACAGCCCGCCCATCGTGTAGTGGGGGGCGGGGTAGATCCGCATCGGGACCTGGTACGGCGACTCGTCGGTGATCCGCTCGTACATCTCGAAGAGGTTGCCGTAGCGCTCCTCGATGACCTTCTCGCCGAGCCGGCCGATGGCCTCGCTGAAGTCGAGGTAGACGCCGTTCTTGAGCGGGCCGACGCCGTGGCCCTTCGACACCTCGACCAGGGCGGCCCGGCTGGCGATGTCGCGGGGCGCCAGGTTGCCGAAGCTGGGGTAGCGGCGCTCCAGGTAGTAGTCGCGCTGGTCCTCGGGGATCTGGTCCGGCGAGCGGGTGTCGCCCGGGTCCTTGGGGACCCAGATGCGGCCGTCGTTGCGGAGCGACTCCGACATCAGCGTGAGCTTCGACTGGAAGTCGTCGCTCTGCGGGATGCACGTCGGGTGGATCTGCGTGTAGCAGGGGTTGGCGAACGCCGCCCCCCGTCGGTGCGCCCGCCACGCCGCGGTGACGTTGCAGTTCATGGCGTTGGTCGACAGGAAGAAGACGTTGCTGTAGCCGCCGGTGGCCAGGACCACGGCGTGGGCCGAGTGGCTGGTGACCTCGCCGGTGAGCAGGTCGCGCACGACGATGCCGGCGGCCCGACCGTCGACCACGACGATGTCGACCAGCTCGGTGCGGTTGTACAGCTCGACGTTGCCCAGCCCGACCTGGCGGGCGAGCTGCTGGTAGCAGCCGAGCAGGAGCTGCTGGCCGGTCTGGCCCCGGGCGTAGAAGGTGCGGGACACCTGGGCGCCGCCGAAGGAGCGGTTGTCGAGCAGGCCGCCGTACTCCCGGGCGAAGGGGACGCCCTGGGCGGTCATCTGGTCGATGATGTTCACCGACTCCTCGGCCAGCCGGTAGACGTTGGCCTCCCGGGCCCGGAAGTCGCCGCCCTTGACGGTGTCGTAGAAGAGGCGCCAGATCGAGTCGCTGTCGCCCTTGTAGTTCTTGGCCGCGTTGATGCCGCCCTGGGCCGCGATCGAGTGGGCCCGACGGGGCGAGTCGTGGAAGGTGAAGGCCTTGACCCGGTAGCCCTGCTCGCCGAGCGTCGCCGCGGCCGCGCCACCGGCCAGGCCGGTGCCGACCACGATGACCTCGTACTTGCGACGGTTGGCGGGGTTCACCAGCTTGTGGTCGAACTTGTAGTTCGACCACTTCTCGGCGATGGGGCCGTCGGGGATCTTGGCGTCGAGAGAGAAGCTCATGATGTGGATCCGTCCTCCGGTCAGCTCGGGACCGAGACGATGCCGGCGGTGACGGCGATCGGGAACGAGACGTTGCCGAGCACGACGATGCCGGCGAAGGCGGCGGCGAAGCCCCGGCGCCACGAGTTGAACTTGGGGTTGTTCCACCCCATGGTCTGGAAGAGCGACCAGGCCCCGTGGAAGAGGTGGAAGCCGAGGGCGACGTTGGCCACCACGTAGAGCAGGGCGTTCAGCGGGCGGCCGAGTGACAGGGCGACGTTGCTGTAGGCGTGGCCCCGCACGTAGTGGTAGCCGGTGCCGGTGAAGGTCAGGTCGAACAGGTGCCAGACCACGAACAGGCCGACGATCACGCCCGAGTAGCGCATGGTGCGGCTGGCGTAGTTGGCCGCGACGTAGTCCCGCTTCGACTGGTACTTGGTCTCCCGGGCCGCCCGGTTGATCATCGTCAACGAGTAGGCGGCGTGGATGTGGAGGACGAAGGCGGCGATCAGGCCCAGCCGCATGCCCCACAGCACGACGTGCTTGGGGAGGAGCGGGTACAGGAGCTGGCGGAGGAAGTGGCCGTAGTGGTCGAAGTCCTCGGGCCCGATGTACATCTTCAGGTTCCCGATCATGTGGGCGAAGACGAAGCCCATGATCATGATGCCGGTCACGGCCATCACGTACTTCTTGCCCACGGCGGAGCGGTACAGCTCGATCGGGAACGGAGCCGGACGCTTCGCCCGAGGAGCCGTGGCCGAACCGGTGGATCCCCGGGTCGCGGTCGTAGCTGCCATCGCTTCGGAACCTACCCCCGCCCGCGGAACCAGGCCGAACCGAAGCCCGGCCGGTGCGGCCGGGCATCCTCCGGTCGGCGGGGTGCCTATCCGGTGGGGCCGGTGCCCGTGGGCTCGGTGCGGGCCCAGATCATGTGGCGACCGGTGTCGGCCGGGGCCTGGGGCCGGTCGGTGGGCTCGACCCGCAGGAGCGTGTAGCCGAGGCGGTGGGGGACGGCGGCGCTGCGGGCGTTGGCCTCGTCGCAGTGGATCTCCACCCGGTCCACCTCGGGCCGGGCCAGAACCAGGTCGGTGAGGGTGCCGGCGATGCGGGTCATCAGGCCTCGGCCGGTGGCGGCGGTGTGGAGCCAGTACCCGATCTCGACCGCCCCCGGCCCGAGCCGGTCGTGCAGCCCGCAGCCGCCGAGCACGGCCCCGGTCCCGGCCTCGACGATGGCGTAGACCGCCTCGGAGCCGTCGGCGGCCCGGGCGGTGCTGTCGTCGACGAAGCGGTGGAACGCCTCCTCGGTGACGCCCTCCGGCGTGGCCCACGACATCCACGGGTGGAGGTGGTCGTAGCTCTCGACCGCGGCCCGGGTGAGCGCCGGCACGTCGTCGTGCGTCCACCGTCGCAACAGGACGTCGCCCAGGTCGATCCTCTCCGGCGGGTGCGGGTCCATGCCCGCCATCGCACCACACGGACGGGTGGGTCGCGCCCTAGTTTCGGGTGATGGCGACGCCGTGGGCCGGGTGGGACGACCAACGGTTCGCGGCCCACCCGGTCGAGGTGATGACCCTCGTCGACGGCGCCGCGGTGGCGGGTGTCCGCGTCGAGGAGGCCCACCTGGACGGCCCCGCCGAGGACGTCACCTGGGACGACCTGCGGGTGTCGGGCGCGGTGCTCGTCGGCTCGGAGCTGCCGGGCCTGCACCTGACCGACTGCCTGGTGACCGGGGCCGACCTGGCCGCGGCGCGGTGGCACCGGTCGAGCTGGCGTCGGGTCGAGGTCCGCGACGCCCGGCTCACCGGGGCCGTGTTCGAGCGGGCGACGCTGAGCCGGGCCCGCTTCGTCCGCTGTCGCATCGACGGCGTCGACCTGGCCGAGGCCGAGCTGGCCGATGTCCGGTTCGAGGACTGCGACCTCACCGACAGCTACCTGGGCCGGGCGCGGCTCGAGGGGGTGGCCTTCGTGAGGTGCGACCTCGCGGGGGTCGACACCCAGGACGCCACCTTCGCCGACGTCGACCTCCGCACGTCCTCGATCGACCGCGTCGCCCGGGTCGGTGCCCTCCGGGGGGCGCGCGTCGACCTCGAACAGGTCCTCGCCCTGGCGCCGCGGCTGGCCGTGCGGGCCGGTTTGGTGGTCGACGACGGGGGCAGGGAGGGGGACGTCTCCCCGGTCTGAGACGGGCATCGTTCCCATCGGACGGCACCGGGTGACTGGTACGGTGACGGCCGCACCGCTCGGACTACGGGGATGCATGGAGCTCGTCAAAGGTCAGCGTGTCCGGGTCGACCAGCTCACCCCCGCGACCACCCTCGACCTCCGCGTCACCCTCGCCGGTCCGGCCACCTACGACGTGAGCGTCTTCACCCTCGACGGTGCCGGCACGCTGGCCGACGACGCCTACCTGGTCTTCTACAACCAGCCCGCGGCGCCCGACGGCTCGGTCCGGCTGGCGGCCCGCCCCGATGGGGCCGACATCACCGTCGACCTGGCCACGGTGCCGGCATGGGCGTCGCGCCTCGTGGTCACCGTCGCCATCGACGGCGTCGGCACCATGGGCGAGCTGGCCGCGGCTGTCGTCACCGTGCACGCTGACGGCCAGGAGGTCGCCCGCCACGCCGCCACCGGCGCCGACTACGCCCACGAACGGGCGCTGATGCTCTTCGAGCTCTACCGCAAGGAGGGGCGTTGGCGGATGGTCCCGGTCGGCCAGGGCTTCGACGGCGGCATGGCCGCGCTGGTCGAGCACTTCGGCGGCACCGTGGACGACGCCCCGACGCCGGCGCCCGCACCGCCCGTGAACCTGGGCAAGGTCACCCTCGACAAGGGCCGGGTGTCCCTCGACAAGAAGCAGACGGTGTCGCTGGAGAAGGGTGGGCGGCCCGTCCTCTCCCAGGTCGCCATGGGCCTGGGTTGGGACCCGGCCCGGGCCGGCACCGCCATCGACCTCGATGCGTCGGTGATCCTCTTCGACGCCGCCGGCGACAAGGTCGACATGGTGTGGTTCGGTGGCAAGGAGGGGGCCGGTGGCGCCGTCCGGCACAGCGGCGACAACCTCACCGGTGAGGGAGAGGGCGACGACGAGGTCATCGCCGTCGACCTCGGGGCGGTGCCGGCGTCCGTCGAGGTCCTGCTGTTCACGGTCAACAGCTACAAGCGCCACCCCTTCACCGACATCGTCAACGCCTACTGCCGGCTCTTCGACCTGGCCACCGGCGAGGAACTGGTGCACTTCGCCCTCACCGGCTCCGAGCCCCGCACCGGCGTCTACATGGCGGCCCTGGTGCGGAGCGGCCCGGGCTGGGACATGACCGCGCTCGGCGAGTTCCGGGACGGGCGGACGGTGCGGGAGATGGTCGGCCCGGCCGAGGCCGTCCTGGCGATGCTGGGCCGCTCGTGACCCCGGACCGTCCGTGACCCGGGACCGCTCGTGATGGCCGACCAGCGCACCCGCATCTCCTGGCACTTCACCGAGGGCTCGGTGTTCAGCCCGGGGTTCTGGTACCGGGACTGGGGCGACCCGGCCCACGAGGCCGTCATCACCCTGGCCCAGGCGGTGTCGCTGGCCGACACGCCGATGTGGTGCATCCACGAGCACGGCCTGGTGCTGCGCCGGATCATCGACGCCGCCGAGGCCCTCCTCGACGACCTCGACCAGGCCCTCGGCCCCGACTGGGACGAGCCCCGTCCGGTCCAGCCCGACTCGCCGCTGTTCGCCACCGTCCTCAACGCCCACCGCGCCCTGCACCACGCCCACATCGTGCTGGTCGACGCCCTGGTCGAGTGTCGCAAGGGCCGGCTCGAACGTGACCTGCGGGCCCAGCGGGACGAGGCCGCCGACCTCTGCTTGGTCATGGCCGACGCCTCCAACACGATCCTCCACCTCCGCCGGCGGCTCCCCGATGAGCTCTGACGCCCCGCCGACGTACGGAAAGTGCCAGGCACTTCGCGTCCGGCCGGTCGTCCTGGCCGACCTCGACGGGACCCTCGTCCACTCGCGCCGCCGGGTCCCCGACCCGACCGGGCACGTCGTGGTCGAGGTGTACGAGGGCCGCGACGTCGGCTTCATGGCGCCCGAGGCCTGGGACCTGCTCGCCGCCGTCCAGGAGCGGGGCCTGTTGGTGCCGGCCACGGCCCGCACCATCCGCCAGTACCGCCGCATCCGGTTCCCCGTCGAGCCCCGGGTGGCCGTCCTCGCCGGGGGCGCGGTCGTGTGGGTCGACGGCGAGGTCGACCCGGTGTGGGACGCCGAGGTCCGGGCCCGCCTCGATGCGACGGGCGCGAGCGTCACCGAGGTCGCGGCCCGGCTGGGCGAGATGCCCACCACCGAGGAGCCCCGCATCGGCGACGACCGCTTCGCCTACGTCCGGGTCGCCCCCGAGGCCGACGTCGCCGCCTTCACCGCCTGGTGCGCCGAGCGGGGCTGGCGCGTCGTCCACCAGGACGGCCGCATCTACTGCCACCCCGAGGGGCTGTCGAAGGCCTCGCCGCTCGCCCGGGTCGCAGAGCTGGTCGGGGCCGAGCCGGCCATCGCGCTCGGCGACGGCTTGATGGACGCCGAGCTGCTCGCCGCCGTCCGGGTGGCCCTCACCCCGGCGGAGGGGCCTCTCTGGGTGTCAGGCTGGCGTCAGGGCACCAGCGTCGACGGCATCGGCCCGGCGGCGACGACATCCCTCCTCACCGCCGTCCTGGACTCGCTTCCGCACCCCCCATCATCCCCGTCAGCGACGGGTGACCTCCAAGGAGAGAGATGACTGACGACACCGCTGACGCGGCGTTGCCGACGAAGGACCCCGCCGCGGGGTTCGACCTGTCGACGGTCGACCTGGCCAACGGGCTCGACGACAACGAGGTGGAGGAGAGCCGCCGTCGGCACGGCTCCAACGCCTTCGCCCCGCTCCCGACGAAGTCATGGGTCGAGTTCTTCAAGGAAGCCCTCATGGACCCCATGGTCCAGATCCTGATCGTGTGCGCGGCGATCGCCATCGTCGTGGGCATCATCGAGCAGGACCCGATCGAGGGCATCGCCATCATCTTCGCCATCGCCGTGGTCACGGCCGTCGGCGTCCGCAACCAGCTCAAGGCCCAGCGCGACTACACCGCCCTCGACGCCCAGTCGTCGGCCGTGCAGGTGCGGGTGATCCGCGGCGGCCGGGTGGTCGAGGTCGAGTCCTCGGACCTGGTGGTCGGTGACGTGCTGGAGATCAACACCGGCGACGTGGCCCCCGCCGACGTGCTCATCGCCAAGGGCAACGACATCCTCGTCGACGAGAAGCACATCACCGGCGAGCCCGACGCCACCAAGCACCTCGAGGACACGATCTACGCCGGGTCCCGCGTCCTCGACGGCTCCGGGCGGGCCGTCGTCGGGGTGGTCGGCGACGACACCCTGCTGGGCGGCATCCGCGCCAAGCTGAGCGCCGACCGCGACGTCACGCCCCTGGAGGAACGGCTCGAGGTGCTGGCCGGGCGCATCGGCCGGGTCGGCATGGCCGCCGCCGCCATCACCGCCGCGGCGCTGATCCTCGGTGGCCTGATCCGGGGCGAGTACGTCCACGACGGCGTCACCACCCAGTTCGACTTCGGCTTCAACGGCGACACCGGTGAGCTGATCCTCTTCGCCGCCACGGCCGCCTTCACCATCATCGTGGTGGCCGTGCCCGAGGGCCTGCCGCTGGCGGTGACCCTCGCCCTCTCGTACACGACCCGGAAGATGGCGTCGGAGTCGATCCTCGTCCGCGAGCTACCGGCCTGCGAGACGATGGGCGCCGGCACGATCATCTGCACCGACAAGACCGGCACCCTCACCGAGGGCTCGATGAGCCTGGCCTACCTGTGGGTCGGCGGTGAGGCCCGGGAGATCGAGGGCCAGGAGCGCACCGACGAGCTCGACGCCATGGCCCGCAAGGTCCTGACCGGGTTCGCCATCAACTCGAGCGTCGACCTGGCCCGCGACGACGACCCGCCCCACACCGTCCGGGTGCTCGGCAACGCCACCGAGGGCGGGATCCTCAAGTGGCTCGACCCCGAGGGCCGCGACTACCGGACGATCCGCGACGACGCCGACATCGTCGAGCGTCGCGAGTTCAGCTCGTCCCGCAAGCACATGGCGTCGCTGGTGAACGTCGACGACGGCCAGGTCCTCCACGTCAAGGGCGCCCCCGAGATCGTCCTCGGGATGTGCTCGACCCTCGCCACCACCGGCGACCTCGACGGCGAGGCCACCCCGCTCGACGAGGAGGGCAAGGGCGCCATCGTCGCCCTGGTCCGGGAGTACGCCGCTCGCGGCTACCGCACCCTCGGCGTCGCCTCCCGGCGGGTGCCGGCCGGGTCGCACCTCGACGACGTCGACCGGGACCTCACGTTCCTGGCCCTGTTCGTCCTCTCCGACCCGATCCGCACCGAGGTGCCGCACGCCGTCGAGAACTGCCAGAAGGCCGGCGTCGAGGTGATGATGATCACCGGCGACATCCCCGAGACCGCCGGTGAGATCGGCCGCCAGGCCGGCATCGTCACCTCGCTCGACAACGTGGTCGAGGGCAGCGAGTACCGGCAGTGGACCGACGACCAGATCCGGGAGACCTTCCGCGCCGGCCGCATGCAGGCGCTGGCCCGGGCGCTCCCGGAGGACAAGGAGCGGCTGGTCACGATCCTCCAGGGCGAGGGCGAGGTCGTCGGCATGACCGGCGACGGCGTCAACGACGCCCCGGCGCTCAAGAAGGCCGACGTCGGCTTCGCCATGGGCTCGGGCTCGCAGGTCGCCCGCGAGGCGTCCGACGTGGTGATCGTCGACGACAACTTCGTCTCCACCGTGTCGGCCATCCGCTGGGGCCGCAGCGTCTTCGAGAACCTGCGGAAGTTCGTCCAGTTCCAGCTCACGGTGAACGTGGTGGCCCTGCTCACCGCCTTCGCCGGCGCCCTCCTCGGCTTCGGCACGCCGCTCACCGCGGTCCAGCTGCTGTGGGTGAACCTGATCATGGACAGCTTCGCGGCCCTGGCCCTGGCCCTGGAGCCGCCCACCGACAAGCTGTTCGAGCAGAAGCCCCACGGTCGCACCGAGCCCCTCATCTCCAAGCAGATGTGGCTCAACATCGGGGCCTCGGGCCTGCTGATGTTCGC
>CAYQGF010000026.1:0-10639 GCA_964416885.1 uncultured Iamiaceae bacterium | reverse complement strand
TCATCTCCAAGCAGATGTGGCTCAACATCGGGGCCTCGGGCCTGCTGATGTTCGCGGTGATGATGTCGGTGCTCTACGCCCCGGGCCTGTTCGGCCTCAAGGAGAAGGTCGAGTTCCGCGCCGAGGCGGCCGTCCACGTCAACAACGTCATCGGTCAGGGCGAGGACCACAAGGACTTCGCGGACTACGACACCGACGGCGACGGCCAGATCTCGGACCAGGAGCAGAGCAAGGCCATCGCCGCCGAGCAGACCCGTCGCCACGACGTCTACCGGGACTCGTTCCTGTTCAACACCTTCGTGTGGCTCCAGGTGTTCAACGCCTTCAACGCCCGCTCGATCCGGGCTGACCGGACACCGTTCGCCAACCTCAAGAACTCGACGTCGTTCATGGCGATCATCGGGATCATCGCCCTCTCCCAGGTGGCGATCATGTTCGTCGGCGGACCGGTCTTCTCGATCGTGAACATCAGCGCCGCCAACTGGGCCACGAGCCTCTTGATCGGCGTGTGCATCATCCCGGTCGGGTTCGCCATCCGGGCCCTGGGCCGGGCCCTCGGCACCCACCACAGCTCCCGGCTCAACCCGGCCTCGGCCTAGCCACCCGTTCCGGTCCGGTGACGAGGCACCCCCAGGTCGTGCTCGTCACCGGGCCGGCCGGCAGCGGCAAGAGCACGCTGGCCGCCCGGCTCGCCGACCGTCTGGGGTGATGTCTGACCCCCGTCGCCGCGACCCAGACGGACCAGAACATCTTCTTGTCCGTCGTGCCGCACCCGGGTTCTTGTCCGTCAGGGTCGCGTTTTCGCGCTCGTGACGGACAAGAAGGCCGGTCCGACCCTTCTTGTCCGCCGACGTCGCGCCGGCTCGTCGGCAGCCGCGGCCGATGGAGGGCAGTCCGCCGAGATGAGGCTGCAGCGAGCGCCGCTCGGCGTCGTACGCTGTCGGGATGGCCGTCGACCGGATCACGACCGATCCTGCTCGGATGGGTGGCGTGCCCTGTATCCGTGACCTACGGGTGACGGTGTCGATGGTCCTCGGCCAACTGGCCGCCGACCGGTCGATCGAGGACGTCCTCGCCGACTACCCGTACCTGGAGCGGGCCGACATCCTCTCGGCGCTGGAGTACGCCGCGGCCCGCGTCGACGAGCGCGAGGTCCCAGTCGCCCGCCCCGCCTGACCTGCAGATGTGACGGGGCGGCTGTTGGGTATGGACTACCTGCTCGACGCCAACCTCTCGCCCCGCCTCGTCGGCCTCCTTGACGAGGGAGGGGTCGTGGCGGGTCACGTTGCGGACCTGAGCCTCCTGCGGGCGACCGACGAAGAGATCTTCGACCGGGCCGCGGCGGACGGCCTCGTCGTCGTGACGTGCGACTCGGACTTCCCCACCTTGCTCGCCCGTCGCCGGTCCGTCTCCCCATCCGTCGTGCACATGCGCGACGTGGCGCACCTCGGCCCGGAGGCCCATGCCGCCCTGCTCATCGCCAACCTGCCATTGGTCGTCGAGCCGTTGACGGCGGGCGCCGTCGTCTCCCTCAGCCCCACCTGGCTGAGGTGGCGTCCGTTGCCGCTGCCGTGACCGGCCTCAGTCCGCCGAGATGAGGCCGCAGCTGCTGTAGGGCATGTCGCCGTAGCGCTCGACGGGGACGTCGCGCTCGGCGGCGAGCTGGAGGAGGTGGGCGACGTCCTCACCCTCGTCTCGGACGAGGAGGCGGTCGGGCTTGCGGCGCAACAGGACCCGGGTCGACTCGCCCACGCCGGGCTTGATGCGGTTGTGGTCACCGATGCCGAACCGTTCGCCGATCTCGGTGACGGCGGCCCACCCGGACCACGTCGGCGGCTCGACCGGCTCGGCCGCCAGGGCTCGGGCCTCAGCCATCAGCGGGGCGTCGACGCAGGCGTGGACGGTGTCGACGAAGCGGTTCGACACGTCCCGGCCGGCCAGCTCCGGGTACTCCTTGGCCCCGTGGAAGTCGCCCGGCCCGATCAGGTCGGGGCGCAGGACGGTGCGGCTCACGAGCCCCGACACGGTCGAGTTGAGGCAGGCGCTCGGGATGAGGAAGTCGTCCCGCGAGCCGGGGATGGCGGCGCACCAGCCCGGGTCGGTGACCACCGCGAGCCGGGCGTCGATGCCGTGCTCGGCCGCGGCCTTGTCGAGCTCCCGCTGGATGGCGCCCTTGCCGGTCCAGCCGTCGATCACCTGGAGCGGTGCGCCGGGATGGTGGGACCGCAGCCAGGCCACCGCGACCCCGTCGAGGCCGCGGTCCCGGATGATCGACACGCTGTAGTGGGGCCGGTCGAGCCCGTGGGCGGCGAGGAGGTACCGCCGCACCAGCACGCCGACGGGGGTGCCGGCCCGGGCCAGCGACACCAGGACGACGTCGGGCCCCTGGATCGCCAGCAGCCGCTCGGCCGCCACCGCCACACCGAGCGCCGTCCGCCGGGCGCCCCGGGCCAGGGCCTGCTCGAACATGGCGAAGTACTCGGGCGTGGGCTCGTACTCGATCGGCAGGTACTCGCTGTAGTGGCCGCCGGCCCGGACGTGGGCCTCCCGCTCCTCCAGCCCGGTCTCCAGCGCCCGGTCCGACAGGTCGGTCAGCAGGAACGTCACGTCCTCGACCGGGTACGACCCGAACGCTATAGGTGGATCGGGGAGGCGGACCATCATCGGTGAGCGTAGGGACGACGTCCGCCGACATCGCTCAGGGTGGCGGGCGGGGTCGGCGGACGTGGATCGGGGAGGCGCGTCACCGTGCTCCCCCCCAGCTTTGGACGGACTCCGCATCGTGCTGCGGGGTTCCGTACAAAGTTCGCGTGGTCATGGCGTCAGCTCGACGAGGTGGACGTGGTCGGTGGCCCAGCCCAGGGCGGCGAGGAGGGGATGGTCGTCGGGGACGGGGACGTCGGCCACGAGGACGACGTCATCGACCCGATCGTCGCCCAGGTTGTAGAGGAACCGGGGCCCGTCGAGGCCGTCGAGCGACGGGAACGTCGATCGGTCGTGGATGGGGTAGTCGGCGCCGGGGGCGGGGACGACCGGGGACCGGGTGGTCGAGCGGGTGACGGCGCCGGGCCCGAGGTGCAGCCCGATCAGCGCCGGCAGGTACATCAGCTCCTCGGTGCCCACCACCAGCACCGACCGCCCCCTCCGGGCCGCGGCCAGGTCGACCACGGCCGAGGCGACCCGGTCGTCGAGCGTGATCTGGTGCTCGGCCGTCCAACCCCGGCGGGCCGTGGGCGGCCCCAGGTCGAGGCCCCACCGGGTGACCGCCGGCATCGGGCCGGCGGGCGCGTCGACGACCTCGGGGAGCGGGGGCGCTGGTCCGACGACCGCCACCGCATCGAGGAGGGCCACGACCTCGATCGACGCGCCCAGCTCGGCAGCGAGGGCGGCCATCCGCTCCCGGTCGTCGTCGGAGCGCCAGTCGACGAGGGCAGCCAGGACGTAACGATGGCGGGGCGTCCGGTCGTGGATCGCCCGGACCAGCCCGAGGGCGGTCGAGCCGGTCGTCATCTCGTCGTCGACGATCACCACGGGGGCGGCGTCGGTGAGGAAGGCCGGGTCGTCGTGGTGGACCTCGTGCTCGACGGCGTGGGAGTGGGCCTCGACGCAGGCGACGAGCGCCTCGCCCGACGGCCGGCGCGTCGTGTGGGACAGCGGCCCGGGACCGAGCCGGCGGCGCACGGCGTGGCCCAGGGCGGTGGCCGTCTCGGCGAAGCCGACCACCGTGGCCCGCACCGCGGCCCGAGGGGCGGGACCGACGTCGGCCGGCCCGAGGAGGTCGCCGGCCAGGGCGGAGCGCAGCCGGTCCTCGTCGGCGGTCGGGTCGGTCCCCGCCAGCGTCGCCTCGACCCGGGCGCCGAGGGCCATCCCGGCGGCGAGCAGGGTCGCCGGCGGCACCGACAGGTGCTTGCCGAGCACGGTCGACACGAACAGGACGTCGCGCTTGGGGTTCTGGCGCCGCCCGACCCGGATCAGGTCCTCGACCACGACGCCCGGTACGCCGCCGAGCCGCACCGTCACCTCCACTGGGGGCGCGGGCGGGGAGCCCATGGTCGTCACGTCAGCACACAACGGGGTCAGACCCCTTCGTGTGTCGCCAGCCCCGGTCCATGACCAGGCTCACCCGGTCAGGAGGGACACGAACGTGTGGCCCTCGGCCAGGACGCCGAAGGCGCTCGCCCGGCGCTGCACCTTGCGGGCCCACAGCCGGTGGGGGGCGCCCTCGTTCATCTTGTTGGAGAAGGCGGACTTCCGGGCGCCCCCGGCCCCGTTGGCCACGACCTGCTCGGCATCGCTCCACTCCTCGAAGGTCACGGCCTGGAGGGCGTTGACGATCGGGATGTGCGACGGGTGGATCGTCGTCTTGCCCCACAGCCCGTTGGCTTGGTCCTTCAGGACCTCCTTGATCAGGCCGTCCTTGTTCTCGGCCAGGAGCCGGTCGCGCAGCTCGGGGCTGTCGACCTCCGTCCCGAACAGCGACTCCCGCAGCAGCGGCTTCCAGATGCGGAGGTCGTTGGTGAAGTACTCCCAGACCGGGCCGGCCACGGTGAAGCCGTCGTGGTCGCGACCCAGGACGTTGACCATGTCGGCGATGGCGCTGGCCACCGGGCCGATGTCGTAGATCGTCTGGTCGGCCCGGCGGCGCACACCGAAGTACCCGCACAGGTCGCTGCCGCCGATCCGGACGGCCGGGACCCGGTGGCGCTGGGGGGCCAGCGCGGCCCAGAGCGCGGTGAGCTCCTCCACCCGGGTCTCGACCGCGACGGCCTGACGGCTCTCGATGATCGGCATGGCCAGCAACTGGTGACCGACGAGGGCGCTGGCGACGTCGAGGGCCTCGAACCAGTTGTCGGCCGCGGCGGCGGTGAACTTCGGCAGCGTGGCCCCGACCAGGGCGGCCCCGTCGGCGCCCAGCTTCTCGGCAATGTCGACCAGGTGGGCCGGCGCCCGGGGCCGGAGGAAGAGCAGGGGCAGGTCGTCCCAGCCGTCCACGGCGAGCTGCCGGAACCAGCCGGTGACGTTGCGTTCGGCCTCGGCCACGTCGTCGTCGCTGATGGAGTCCTCCAGGCACACGACCGCCGCCACCGCGCCGAGGTCGGCGGTGGCGCGCAGCTTGCGGGACAGCTCGACCTCGATCGACGGCGTGTACAGGGTCGCGCCGAGGCCGGCACCGATCATCGGCGCGGTGTCGGTGGCCGAGACGCCCAGGGGCGGTCGGAACCAGAGGTCCTCGTGGGTGTGGGGGAACGGGAGCCGGGGGGTCACTCTCGTCCTTCCTTTCCGGCGGCCGAAGGGCCGTCAGTCCTTGCTGCCGGCCTTCCACTGGAAGCCGAAGCCGTAGAAGTTGTCCGCCTCGGCGTGGTGGCGGAAGTACCGCTCTTCCCGCTGGATGATCAGCGAGTCGCCGTGGGGGATCACCAGCGCCACCGAGCAGAACGTCCGGTTGGCGTCGGGGTTGTCGAGCGGGATCTGGGTGAGCGAACCGTCCTGGGCCTGGATCGACAGGTAGGCGCCGACCGAGCGGAAGTCGGCCGCGCCGTCGTAGATCAGGGCGAAGATCGACACCCGCTCGATCATCTCCGGCCGAGTGATGTAGAGGTTCTCGCCATCGGCGGCGTGGCCGCTGCGGTCGTCCTTGTCGAGGTAGATCCAGGGTTCGCCGTCGCGGGAGCCGAACCGGCCGCCGAGGGGCTGGATGACGCCCTTCAGCCCGTTCTTGAGCTCCCACATGCAGCCCAGGTCGAGGTCGGGCTCGGAGCTGCGACCGCTGAGGAAGCCCCGTCGCTTGCCGCCGGTGGCGTTCCAGTTGAGGTTGACGAAGACCGGTCGGGAGTCGGCGCCCTTCTGGAGGCTGACGGCCCGCTGCTCGCCCTGCTTCGACAGCGTGACCTTGCCCAGGTTGACCGCCGGTGGGGGTGCTGCCGCGGCCGCCGGCGGCGGTGCGACGGCGGGCGGGGGAGCGGCAGCCGGTGGCGGCGCCGCGGCGGGAGGCGGAGGTGCGGCCGGTGGCGGCGCAGCCGGTGGGGGCGTGCCGCCACCGAACGGGCCGGCGGGCGGCGTCGCGGCCGCGGGAGGCGCCATGGGCGGGGGCGCGGCCGCGGGTGGCGGGTAGGCCGGGATCGACGTGGGCGGCGGCATGCCCGGAGCGGACGGCGGTGCCGTCGGGGGAGGAGACACGGGCGGCGGTGCGACAGGCGGCGGTGCGACGGGAGGCGGTGCCGCCGGTGGTGGGCCGGGAGGGGCCGCAGGGGGCGGCGCCGGAGGCGGAGGCCCGGGAGGTGCGGCCGGTGGCGGTGCGGCCGGGGGAGGGCCAGGCGGTGCGGCCGGGGGTGGCGGTGGCGGTGCGGCCGGGGGAGGGCCAGGCGGTGCGGCCGGGGATGGCGGTGGCGGTGGTGCGGTCGGGCCGGCGATGGGGGCGGCGCCGTGGGCGGCCAGCAGGCTGTCGAGCCCGTCGTTGTAGCCGTGGCCGACCGCGGCCACGCGCCACTCGTCCTTGACGTAGAGCTCCAACACCGTGATCGCCCGTTCGCCGGTGAACTCGCCGCCGGTGAACGGGAACGTCATCACCTCGCCGCCACCGACGGCGGAGATCCGGACCTGCCCCGACCCCAGGGTCGACAGCGGCTGGGTGCTACCGATCACGATGGCCAGGCGCCGGCCGGCCGGCAGCTGCGAGAGGTCGATCCAGAAGACGCCGGTGTCGCCGTCCTTGGCGCCCTGCCAGACGATGAACCCGCCCCCGCCCGTCGGGGCCTCCGCCCGCACCACGGCCTGGGGGTCGACGACCTTCTGGTCCGCCCCGAGCACGAGGCACAGGACGGTGTCGCTCTCGTGGCCGCCCCCGGACAACCGGATGCCGACCTCGATCTGCTGGCCCGGCGTGAGGGCCGAGAGCTTGGACTTCTGGCCCCGGGTGAACTGCACGTTGGCGCGGAGGTCGTCAGCCGACGTTGATGCCGTAGCTCTGGGCGAGCGGGCCGAGGCCGCCGGTGTAGCCCTGGCCGACGGCCCGGAACTTCCACTCGGCGCCGTGGCGGTAGACCTCGCCGAAGATCATCGCCGTCTCGACCGAGGCGTCCTCGGACAGGTCGTAGCGGGCGATCTCGGTGCCGTTCTCGTCGTTGACGACGCGGATGAAGGCGTTCTCGACCTGGCCGAAGTTCTGGCCCCGGGCCTGGGCATCGTGGATCGTGACGGCGACGACCAGCCGCTCGACGTCGGTCGGGACCTGGGTGACGGTGACCTTGACGGCCTCGTCGTCGCCCTCGCCCTCGCCGGTGCGGTTGTCGCCGGTGTGCTCGACGCTGCCGTCGGTGCTGCGGAGGTTGTTGTAGAAGATGAAGTCCGCGTCGGACCGCACCCGTCCGTCGGCGTTGAGCAGGAACACGCTGGCGTCGAGGTCGTAGTCGGCGCCATCGGTGGCCCGGACGTCCCAGCCCAGCCCGATCAGGATGCGGTTGAGGCCAGGGGCCTCCTTCGACAGCGAGACGTTCCCGCCCTTGCTCAGCGACACGCCCATGGCGCGACCCTCCTGTAGGAGTCCGACGATGTCCGCCGGACCCTAGTGGCCGTTTCCGGCCTCCGGTCCCGCGTCGGGGACGGCTCCCCCACGCGCGTTTGGTGTCAGACACCAAGTGTGCTGCGGTCGCTCCAGGCGGGGATGGGGACGCGTCGGCCGTCGATGCGGGCGGCGCTGCGGACCAGGAAGGACCGGGCCTCGGGGGGCACCGGCCAGCCGCCCTTGATGTCGTAGGCGGTGTTGGTGGTGCGGGCCTCGACGACGCCGGGCCGGCCCGGCTCGACCGGCGCCTCGGCCGCGGACCAGTGGATCACGACCTCGGTGCAGCCGGTCGGCCACTCCCAGCGGAGGACCGGGCCGTCCGTGCCGTCGGCGACCCGGAGCCGTTCGACCTCGGCCACGCCGGGATGGGCCACCGCCGGCCCGACCACGCCCTGGCGCCGGACCGTGGCGACCGGGACGTACCAGCGGGGCCCGCCGTCGGCGGCGTCGAAGAGCGTGCCGTCCCGCCCGGCCAGGGGGCCGCCGATCGCCCGCCGTCCGGCCTCGTCGACCACCGTCCCGGGTGCGACCGTGGGCGCCGCCGCGGCCCGCAGCACCACGCCCTCGATGCCCGGCCCGAGGTCGGGCAGGGACAGTGTGAGCGATCGTCCGCCCGCCGTCAGCGTCGGCGCCGGCGGTGCGTCGGGCAGGGCGAAGGCCACCGCCTCGACCGTGGCCGCCGCCGACCGCACCACCGATGTCCCGCTGGACGGGTACTCGACCACGACGGAGTAGCGATACCTCGTGCCCGGCCGCACGCCGGTGTCCAGCACCCCGGTCGTGCCGCCCCGCATCCGCCGGTCCAGGCCCTCCGGCCCGGCGACGACGGTGCGGTCGACCCACACGTCGCCCACCGGCTGGGCCCGCCAGCGCAGCTCGACCGCCCCGTCCTGCTCGACCGCCTCCAGCCCGGCCACCCCCGGCGCCGGGACCACCGGCTCGCTGAGGGCGGGCGTCGCCTCGACCCCCAGCCGGGCCGCGACCACCGAGTACCGCACGGTCTCGCCGGCCGGGGCCGAGGCGTCGGCGAAGGTCGTGCCGGGGGTCCGGCCCAGGGTCGTGGTGGCGCCCCCGGTGCGCTCGATCGTGCGGCTGACCCGGTACTCGACCGGACCGACCGCCGGCGACGCGGCCCACCGCACCTGCAGCCCGTCTCCCGCCGGCTCGACCTCGACGTCCGCCGCCGGCGCGACCGGGACGTCGGCCAGCGCCGCGCCCACCGCCGAGGCGTCGGGGAAGCGGTCGAGCAGGGCGACCAGCGCCGCCTCCTGGCCGCTGGCCCCGGCGACCGCATCGGCCAGCTCCGCCTCCAGCGCGGCCACCCGGGTCGACGCCACCTCGACCGAGGTGCCGTCGGGCCCGGGCCGGTCGCTGGCGATGCGCTCGATCGACGACAGGTAGCGCCGGGCACCGTCGACCCGCCGCTGGTCGAGCGAGTACAGGAGGTTGTCCCAGGCGTCGGCGGCGGTGCGGCCCACGGTGGCGACCCGTTCCCGTAGCCGCACCAGGTCGGGCAGGTCATCGCCCCAGGCCGCCGCGGCCTCGACGCGGGTCGTGGCGGCGTCGAGGCGCCCGACGTCGAGGTCGGCCGCGGCCGCCTCCAGCCCGTCGGCGGCCTCGTCGAAGGCCCGCAGGTCGAGCGCGCACCCGGGGCACCGGATGGCGCTGCGGGCCGACGTCCGCCCGCAGCGGGGACAGGCCCGGTAGAGGTCGGCCCCGCAGCGGGAGCACTCCTCGCCGCCCCCTGCGGCGTTGGTGGCGTTGCAGCGGGCGCACACCACGTAGTCGGTCACCGCCCCGACGTCGATCGGCGCCTGGAGCGACCGGGCCACCTCGACCACCAGGCCGCGGGCCGTGGCCGGGTCGAGCCCGGCGCTCACCGCCTCCCGGGTGAGCCGCTCGGACTCGGCCGCGCTGACCCGGTCCTCCAGCAGCACCGCGGTCTCGATGGCCGGTCCGAGGACGTCCCGCACGTCGGCCTCGACGCCGGCCAGGTAGCGGGCCGGGTCGCCCCGGACGAGCAGGGTCTCGGTGAGGGCGAGGAGCTCGTCGACCACGGTGCGGAGCCGGTCGTGGCGGCGCTGTCGGTTGCGCCCGTCGATGGCGTCCCGCCGGGCCGACACCTCCGCGGCAGGCGCGCCCGCCGGCAGGCCCAGGAAGTCGTAGAGGGTGCGGGGCGTGACGTGGTCGGGGTCGAGCCGCTCCAGCTCGGCCAGGAGCGTCGTCACCTGGGTGCGCTGGCCCACGGGGATCGGCTCGACCCGGGGCCCGGCGTCGGCGTCGACCACCGTGCGGTGGGCCAGACGGGCGTCGACCTGGGCCTCGGTGATCCCCTCCCGGGCGGCCAGGGAGCGCAGCCGGTCGAGCCGGTCGCGGGGGATGGCGCCGTGGCGTCGCTCCAGGGCGTCGAGCAGCTCGTCGACCCGGGCCAGCGCCTCCCGCTCGGCCTCCTCCGACCGGCCCTGCACGCGGGACCGGGCCGCGGCCCGCCGGCCGGGGTCGAGCAGCTCGGCCGAGATGGCGTCCTGCTGGTCGAGCAGCGCCGCCACCAGGCCCTTGTACCGGGGGCTCGACTGCTCCTTGCGCCAGAAGGCCACGACCTCCCCGACCCGGTCCCGGATCAGGGCTGCGTCGTCGACCGACGGGTCGAGACCGAGCACCGTGAATGGGTCCGACACCTCGAAGTCGCCCTGGGCCAGCAGCGGCTTGAGGACGTCCTTCCGGTACCGGTTCCCGTCGAACCCGCTCATCGGCGTGCCACCGCGCACGTGGTGTCAGACACCAAGTGCGCGGCGCCCAACTGGTTCACATCGACGGCTTGCGGAGGTCGACGTCGCCCTTCTCGGCGGCGATGGTGTCGGGGCTGAGGGCGGCGCCGGTCTCGACCCGGAGGTGGAGCGGCTCGTCCATGGCGACGTGGCGCCCGGTGACGTCGAGGGTGCCGTCGGAGCCCATGGCGAAGGTGATCTCGACGGCCGCGCCCTTCTTGTGGCCCGAGGGGATGCCGGTGATCGACCCGTTGATCAGCAGGTTGTTGTCGGCCGGGTCCTCGGACTCCTCGCTGCCGCCCTGCTCGAA
>CAYQGF010000025.1:0-19703 GCA_964416885.1 uncultured Iamiaceae bacterium | reverse complement strand
GGGAGGCCCATGGCCTCGGCCGCGCTCTGGCCCAGCCACTCCCCGACGCCCGGCGTGTGCTCGCTCGGCTTGAACACCACGGCGTTGCCGGCGGCCAGGGCGTAGGCGATCGACCCCATCGGCGTGAACACCGGGTAGTTCCACGGGCCGATGACGCCGACGACCCCGAGGGGCAGGTACTCCAGGGTGGCGGCGTGGTTGGCCATGAGCAGCCCGGACGAGACCCGGCGCCGCTTGAGGACCTTCTCGGCGCGCTTGGCCGCCCAGGCCAGGTGGTCGACGGCGAGGACGATCTCCAGCAGGGCGTCGTCGACCGGCTTGCCGGTCTCGTCGTGCACCAGCTCGGCCAGCTCGTCGGCCCGGGCGACCATCAGCGCCCGCCAGGCACCGAGCAGGCGCGCCCGCCCGCCGAAGCCCCGCTCGGCCCAGCCTTCGCTGGCGGCCCGCGCCCGGGCCACCGCGGCCCGCACCTCCTCCTCGGTGTGCACCGGGTGGGTGCCCACCACCCGCCCACTGGCGGGGTCGAGCGAGTCGAAGGTGGGACGGCCGGTGGGGTCGGTCCCGGTCGGGGCGGTATCGAGGGCGGTCACGGGATGAAGGCTACGCCCGCGGCCCGCAGCCCCGTCGGTTGACAGATCGGCTACTTGTGTAAAGATGGTGGACATGGCCGCCGCCACTGTCCACCTCGCCGACGACGCCGCCCCGACGACGGGCCGCCGGTGGCGTGACCGGAAGTTCCTGTTCTGGCCGCTCGCCCTGATCGTGCCGCTGCTCCCCTTCCGAGCCTCGGCGGCCGCCGAGGCGTGGGGGCCGATCGGGTGGTGGATCGCCCCGGTGGTGGTCTTCGGCATCTTCCCGCTCGTCGACACCGTGCTGTGGCGCGACCGCCGCAACGTCCCCGAGGCCGAGGAGGGCCGGGTCGGCGCGGCCCGCTACTACCGGGTCCTCACCTACCTCTACATCCCGCTCCAGTACGCCTCGCTGGTCTACGCCTGCACCCTCTGGACGTCGGGCGAGCTGTCGGCGGCGGAGTCGCTCGGCCTCGCCGTCACCGTCGGCCTGGTCGCCGGCATCGCCATCAACACCGCCCACGAGCTGGGCCACAAGCGCCCGGCCCTCGAGCGCTGGCTGTCGAAGGTCGCCCTGGCCCAGTCGGCCTACGGCCACTTCCACCTGGAGCACAACCGGGGCCACCACCAGAAGGTGTCGACGCCGGAGGACCCGGCCAGCTCCCGCCTGGGCGAGTCGTTCTGGGCCTTCCTCCCCCGCACCGTCGTCGGCAGCCTGCGCTCGGCGGTCCGGCTGGAGAAGGAGCGGGAGGCGCGGCTGGGCCACGGCTGGTGGTCGCCCCGCAACGAGCTGCTCAACGCCTGGGTGATGACCGTCGCCCTCCACGCCGTGCTGCTCGCCGTCTTCGGCTGGTCGATCGCCCCGTGGCTGGTGGTCCAGACGGTGGTCGGGTTCTGCCTGCTGGAGGTCGTCAACTACATCGAGCACTACGGCCTGCTCCGCCAGCAGCGCCCCGATGGGAAGGGCAGAGACGAGGCGCCAGCCGAGGCGACCCAGCAAGCACAGTGCGCTCCTCTCCGAGGCTCTGCCGAGGAGATCTCGGCCGCAACCCGGCCGAGCCCACTCCCAAAATATGAACGCTGCCGGCCCGAGCACTCGTGGAACGCCAGCAACGTGGTGTCGAACCTGCTGCTGTACCAGCTCCAGCGGCACAGCGACCACCACGCCAACCCCACCCGCCGCTACCAGGTGCTGCGCCACTTCGACGACGTGCCCCAGCTCCCCAGCGGCTACGCCGGGATGATCGTCCTGGCCGCCGTGCCCCCGCTGTGGCGCCGGGTGATGGACCACCGGGTCGTGGCCTTCTACGACGGCGACGTCACCCGGGCCAACATCCACCCGCCGGCCCGCGACAAGGTGCTGGCCCGCTGGGGCAACGCATGAGCGAGCGCCAGCGAGCGAACCGAACAGGAACAGCGCGGTACGCCGACGCCTCCCGGGCGCTGCTGCGGGACACGATCCTGCGGGCCACCGACGAGCTGGTGGCCGAGAAGGGCTGGGCCGCGGTGACCATGGCCCAGGTCGGGTCCCGGGCCGGGGTCAGCCGCCAGACCGTCTACAACGAGGTCGGCTCCCGCGACGCCCTGGCCCAGGCCTACGCCGTGTGGGCCGGCGACCAGATGCTCGACGAGGTCGAACGCTGCCTGGCTGCCCACCGCGACGACCTGGCCGGCGCCCTCCGGGCCGCCCTCCAGCTGTTCCTGGAGGTGGCCGACGAGCACCCGCTGGTGCGGGCCATCCGGGCCGCCACCGGCACCGACGACCTGCTCGGGCTGGTGGCCCGGGCCGGCGGGGGCGTCGTGGTCGAGGCCGCGACGGCCCGGCTCGGGTCGATCGTCACCGCGACCTGGCCCGACCTGGCCCCGGCCGACGTGGGGCTGGTGTGCGAGCTCCTGGTCCGCCTGGCCATCAGCCACGTCATCCTCCCCACGACCACCCCGGCGGCCGCTGCCGACCACGCCGCCCGCGCCCTCGCCCCCCTCCTCGCCACCGTCGAGCACCGCACGCCCTGACGCCCTGACCCCCTGCGCCCCTCCCGAACTGGGAGCAGATCCGGTCGCTCCGGCGACCCCATCTGCTCCCAGAACGAGGTTTTGGGCGGGGCCGAACGGTGGTCCGTAGGGTCGGCGGGTGCGACGGATCGGACAGCTGCGGGCGTCGCCGCTGGCGGTCCAGGCGGTGGTGTTCGCCTCCTTCGCGGCGCCGATCGGGATGGTGGGCGCGGCCTGGCCCGAGGGCCGGGTGCGGGTCGACCGGCCGGCCGCGGCCCTCGGCCTGGTGGTCACCGGCTACGGGCTGGGCCGGCTCAGCACCTCGGCGACGGCGATCGCCATCCTGCGGCGCGCCTCGATCGGCGCGGCGACCGCCGCGGTGTGCGTCACCCTTGCCGCGGCCCAGGTGGTGATCGCCCTGACCGGCTCGTACGCCGTGCTCGTCGGGGCCGCCACCGCGGTCGGGCTGGCCTCCGGCGTGCTCGACTCGCTCGGGAACCGCTACCAGACCGTGGTGCGCGACGTGAGCCAGTCGGGCCTGGTCACCGGGGCCTACGGCGTGGGCGCCACCGTCTTCCCGGCCCTGGTCGCCACGACCTCGTGGTCGACCGGCTTCCTGGTCGGCGCGGTCGCCGCCGTGGTGGCGGCGGCGCTCGCCCTGTCCCCGGCCGTGGTGTGGCCGCCCGCCCTCGCGGCCCATCGGGGCGAGCACCGGTCCGGGACGAGCCGGCCCCGCCCGCCCATGTCGGGTGCCGCCCGGCGGGCCGCCGCCTGGTCGCTGGCCGCCTTCGCCCTGTTCTGCACCCTGGAGATCGTCACCGGGAACTGGGCCGCCACCTACCTGGAGGAGGGTCGGGGGGCCAGCGGCCGGGCCGCCGCCCTGGCGGTCAGCGGGTTCTGGGGCGGGCTGACGGTCGGGCGGTTGCTGCTCGGCCGGGCCCGGCTCTCGCCCCGGCGGCTGCTGGTCGCCGGGGCGACGGTCGCGGGCGCGCTCCTGCTCGCCGTCCCCGTGCTCCCCCGCGCCCTGGCGCTCGGCGCCTACTCGCTCGTCGGGTTGGCCCTGGCCCCGCTGTTCCCAACCCTGATCGCGACCACGGCCGACCGGGTCGGCCCGGCCCTGGCCGGTCGGCTCGGCGGGTACCAGCTCCTGGCCATGAACCTGGCCGGCACCGGGTTCTCGGCGCTGGTCGGGGTGGCGGTCGGCGCCTGGGATGCCCGCGCCGTGGCCTGGGTCGCGGTGGCCCTGGTCGTCGTCGGCATCACGCCCCTGGTCCGGACGGCCCGCCTGGTCCCCTCGGACCGCCGGCCGGGCCGGAGCCGCTCCCATCACTCCGAACTTTGAGTGCTTCGTTCCGCCGGGCGGTCTTTTCCGCTCAAAGTTCGGGGGTGGGGGCCTCACGCGGGAGGACGACCCGGACGGTCGTGCCCTCTCCCTCGGTCGAGTCGAGGGCGACGGTGCCCCCGTGGGCGGCGACGATCGCCTGGACGATCGACAGGCCCAGCCCGGTGCTCCCGGCGGCGCGGGAGCGGGCCACGTCGCCCCGGGCGAAGCGCTCGAAGGCCCGGGCCACCAGGTCCGGGGCCATGCCCGGCCCCTCGTCGCGCACCTCCAGGGCGACCCGACGGGCGTCGTCGGGCACCGGCGCCACGGTGAGCGTGATCGGCGTGCCCTCCGGCGTGTGACGGACCGCGTTGCCCACCAGGTTGGCGACGACCTGGCGCAGCCGGTGCTCGTCGCCGACCACCACGCAGCCCTCGGCCGCGTCGACCGTGACCGGGTGGCCGGCGTGGGCCGCGGCACCGTCGTCACGGGCGTCGACCGCGAGGGTGGCCAGGTCGACCGGCTCGGCCGCCAAGGGCCGGCCCTGGTCGAGGCGGGCCAGGAGCAAGAGGTCCTCGACGAGCAGGCCCATCCGCACCGCCTCCTGCTCGGTGCGGGCCATGGCCGACGCCCGGGCCTCGGGGTCCTCCAGCCCGCCCCGCCGGTGAAGCTCGGCGTAGCCCCGGATCGTCGTGATCGGGGTCCGCAGCTCGTGGGAGGCATCGGCCACGAACCGGCGCAGCCGGTCCTCGGACGCGGCGCTGGCCGCGAAGGCCTCCTCGATGTTGCGCAGCATCGAGTTGAGGGCGGCGCTGAGCTGCCCGGCCTCGGTGCGGGGGTCGGCCTCCGGGACCCGCCGGGACAGGTCGCCGGCGCCGATGGCCGTCGCCGTCGCCGTCATGTCCTGGATCGGCCGGACGCCGAGCCGCAGCACCCAGAGGGCCACCAGGCCCAGCAGGGCCAGGACGAGGGCGATCGAGCCGAAGACGACGACCTGGAGCTGCCGCACCGACGAGTCGACGTCGTCGAGCGGCGCCCCGACGAGGTAGGTGCTCCCGCCCGGCCCCCGCTTGGCCAGGACCCGGAAGTGGTCGACGCCCCCGTCGCCGGGCCGGGTCTGGAAGCGGTCGACCCGGATGGCGGCGATCGCCGCCTCGCTCCACACCGGGCTGGAGGTGGTGCCGTCGTGGGTGATCGTCGAGACGTCGACGACCGTGTCGCCGTCGAGCCAGCCGACCCACACCGTCGACGGCCCCGGGAGCGCCGAGGCCAGGCCCGGGGGCGGACCGTCCTCGCCCCCGTCCGAGCCCCCCTCCGAGGCCTGGTCCGAGCCGTCACCCGATCCGTCGGCACCGGGCCGGTACGGGCCGCCGAACCGCCCGTCGCCGAACCGGCCCTCGGCGAGCCCCGGCGCCACCGCCGCCGAGCGCAGCTGCTGGTCGACCTTCTGGAGCAGGTCGACCCGGGTCGAGCGGGTGACGACCACGCCGACCACCACGAGGACCACCGCGACCACGCCCAGCCCGAGCACCAGCCGCAGACGAAGCGTCATGCCTGCTCGCGGACGACGTAGCCGACGCCCCGGATGGTGTGGATCAGGCGGGGCCCGTCGGTGTCGAGCTTCTTGCGGAGGTAGCCGATGTAGGTCTCGACGATGCCACCGTCGCCGCCGAAGTCGTAGTTCCAGACGTGGTCGAGGATCTGGGCCTTCGACAGCACCCGGCCCTGGTTGGCCAGCAGGAAGCGGAGGAGGTTGTACTCCGTCGGCGACAGGTTGACGTCGGACCCGGCCCGGGTCACCCGGTGGGCGTCGTCGTCGAGCTCCAGGTCGGCGCAGCGCAGCACCGAGCCGTCCTTGTGGGCGCCGGTGCGGCGGAGGACGGCATCGGTGCGGGCCACCAGCTCGTCGAGGCTGAACGGCTTGACCACGTAGTCGTCACCGCCGAGGGTGAGGCCCCGGACCTTGTCCTCGGTGGCGTCCCGGGCGGTCAGGAACACCACCGGCACCCGGCTGCCCTCGGTGCGGAGCCGGCGGCAGACCTCGAAGCCGTCGAGGTCCGGCATCATCACGTCCAGGACGATCAGGTCGGGGCTGGACTCCCCGGCCGCGGCCAGCGCCTCCCGGCCCGAGGCCACCGCGGTGACGTCGTAGCCGTGGTGGCGCAGCGCCGCCTCCAGCATCGAGCGGAGGTTGTCGTCGTCGTCGGCCAGCAGCAGGCGCTCTCCGGTCATGGAGCCATCATGACCAGCTTCCCTGGGAGCCCGCTGAGAGCCGGCCGAGACCCTGGCGTCAGCCCTCCAGGGAGATCGTGCCGCCGGAGGTGCTCGACGACGAGCTACCCCCCGCGTAGTGGATCCGGGTCGTCCCGCCCCCGTTGTCCTCCCACCACTGCGTGTAGATCTGGCCGTAGACCTCGACCAGGCGGTTGCCGTCGCCGGTGAACTTGCCCCCGTAGGCGTAGATGTTGCCGCGGATCGTGTACGTGCTGTTGTTGCCGGAGAACTTCGGCGCCGTGCCCTGGCTGTTGTTCCGGTCGAAGTAGATGGCCATGCCGGCGTAGGGGCCGGTGGTGGGCGCGGTGATGTCGAGCTTGTTGCCGCTGTTCTGGGCCTCGATGAAGCCCTTGCCCCCGCCCTGGCTGCACGGCTTCGACGCCTGGTTGGAGTTGGCGCAGACGAAGAAGAGGGTGACCCCGGTCCCGGTGAGCGTGGCGTTGCCCTGCAAGCGCAGCGCTCCGGCGAAGTAGTAGTTGCCGGGGGCCAGGTTGATCGTGACGTTGGACAGGTCGACGCCCTGCGTGAAGACCACGCCCGGTTTGAGCAGCGTGGCCGCGTTGCCGCTGTTGACGTTGCACGCCTGGTTGCTGACCTGGCAGGGCGGGATGCCCGTGGGCGGGTCCGGTAGGCCGGCGAACGGGTCGGGCGGGGGTTGCGGCACGAACGTGATGGGGAGGGCCTGGGTCCCCGGGCAGCGGGCGTTGGGCGGGTTGTTGGCCGACGCGACCGCCTTCACCGGGCAGGGGGCGACGGTCGAGCTGGTCGTGTTCCAGTTGGCCGTCATCGTGGTGGTGTGCACGGTGCCCCCACCGATGACCTGGATGTTCTGGGTGCCGGCCCACTGGATCCAGTCCCGGGCGCACAGGCCGCAGTCGCCCGTGCTCGCGGCGGCACCCGGCGCCCGGCCGGCGGTGGCGACGGCGTCGACCCGGATCCGGCTCGACCCGGCGACCCGACCGAAGAACTGGGGCTCGACCTCGACGGGGACCCGCACCCGCACCTTGGTCGGGGCCGACGACGAGTCGAACGAGATGCACGTGTTCCCGCTCTCGGGCCGGTAGGCCAGCGCCTTGGGGTCGCTGCACCCGACCCACGACGCCGCCGTCAGCCCGGACTGGTTCTTGGCCGCCCACGTCTTGGCCGCGGCCACGGCGCGGGAGACCTGGTCGCTGCGACCGTCGAGCTCTTGCGCGGCGGCGAGGGCGGCGGCGTCGGCGGTCGACTGGACCAGGCGGCGGCGCTGCTTGGCGTAGCCGACGTCCACCACCAGGGCGCTGATGATCAACAGCGGCACCAGGGCGAAGGCGACCAGGACCAGGGACGCGCCCCGTTCACGCTGGCGGCCCGGCGCCGCCGGACGGGCGGACCGGCGGCGATGGTGGCGGAGGCGGCTCACGACGTGCACCAGGACCAGTTGGCCCCGCTCGGGTCGACCTCCTGGGACGGGCTCTGCGCCGTCCCCGCCCCCTTCTCGATCCGCATGACCACCCGGGAGCGCAGGTACCGCCCGGACATCACCGGGCCGAAGAACCCGGTGCGGCTGGTCATCGGCGTGATGGCGCACACCACCAGGCCGTTCCCCACCGGGCCCGCCGGGGGCGCGCCGGTGCCGGCCGGGTAGGCGTTGGCGGCGCTGAGCCCGCTGTTCACCGGGTCGAAGCGGATGGCGACGCGGAGGTCGGCGGCGGGCACGTCGGAGCGGGCCTTGGTCAGGCACATCAGCTTCTTCATCTCGGTCGACGCCGACCCCGAGAGCTTCAGGCTGCACGACGTGGTCGTGCCGAAGTCGGCGACGGTGCCCTGGCGGGCCGCCTCCCGCACCCCTTGCCGCACACCGATGGTGTCGGAGAGGACCAGGCCGAAGTCGATGATGCCAAACACGAGGGTGAACAGGATGGGGACCACGAAGGCGAACTCGACGAGGGAGGCGCCCCGCTCGTCACGGGCCTGGCGACCGGCCGGGGCCGGCGGTCGACGGGACACCGGTCGGCGGTGCGCCGGTCCTCGCCCTGTGCCCTGGCGGCTGGCCTCCATCGAGGCCCCCTTCTCGTCGTCGTCCGCGCCCACCCGCGGCCGCGGCCCTCCCCCTCCCCTCAGTCGGACGCGATCGCCTGGTGATGAGGGGTTTCCGACCACGTCACCAGGTCCCGACCCTCGTCGGGGCCGCCACCGACCGTCGCGACCATCCCCACGTCGGCCGTGGTGAGCTCGTCGAACGGGGGGCCGAGGGCCTCGGCCAGCGTGGCCGGACCGTCGCCGGGCCGCCCGAGACCGGCGAAGGTGTCGGACGGGCCCACCGGCGGGAACGGGGCCGGCACCGAGATCGGTGGGGGCGGGGGGACCGAGTCGGCGACCGGGGCGAGCACCTCGAGCCCGGCCGCGGCGGCCTCTTCGAGGTGCTCGGCGACCAGGGCCTCGTAGGCCTCGCGCTCCAACGGCCGCGACAACAGGAAGCCCTGCCCGTAGCGGCACCCCAGGTCACGCAGCCGGGCCAGCTGGGCCTCGGTCTCGATCCCCTCGGCCACCACGGTGTTCACGTCGAGGGAGTCGGCCATCTGGACGATCGTGCGGGCCAGGCGGTCGCCCTTGGAGGCCCCGTCCAGCTCGCTGACGAACGCCTTGTCGATCTTGACGATGTCGACGGCGAAGCGCTGGAGGTACGCCAACGAGCAGTAGCCGGTGCCGAAGTCGTCGATGGCGATCTTCACCCCGACCTCCCGCAGCCGATCGAGCATGCGAGCGGTGGCGTCGGTGTCGGCCATCAGGGCCGTCTCGGTGATCTCGATCGTCAGCCGGTGGGGCGGCAGGCCGGTCGACACGAGGGCCTCGGAGACGCTGCCGAGGAACGTCGGCGCCGCGAACTGCACACCGGAGACGTTGACCCCGATGGTGCCGCCCGTGACCGCGGCCTGGGCGCAGGCCTGGCGCAGCGTCCACTCGCCCATGGCGACGATGAGGCCGGTCTGCTCGGCGATGGGGATGAAGACGTCGGGCGGGATGTCGCCCCGGTCGGGGTGGCACCACCGGCTGAGGGCCTCCGAGCCCCGCACCAGACCGGTCTCGAGGTCGACGATCGGCTGGTAGACGACCCGGATCTGGCCGGTCTCGACCGCCGTCGACAGGTCGGTCTGGAGCGCCAGGCGGTCCGAGGCCATGTCCCGCATCGTCGGGTCGAACACGCAGACCCGGCCCTTGCCGGTGCGCTTGGCCTCGTACATGGCGATGTCGGCGTCGCGCAGCAGGCCGACGGTGCTCGACTGGGAGGTGGCGACGGTGACGCCGATGCTGGCCACCACGCTCAGCTCCATGTCGCCGACCGAGACCGGGGCGTGCAGAGCCTCCAGGATCCGGTTGGCGATCGTGGTCGCCTCGCCAGGGGCTCGGTCGTCCTCCAGCAGGACCGCGAACTCGTCACCGCCGAGCCGGGCCGCAGTGTCACCGACGCGCAGGCAGCGGACGATGCGCTCGCCCACCGTGCGCAGCAGCGCATCGCCGGCACCGTGGCCGAGACCGTCGTTGACCGCCTTGAAGTCGTCGAGGTCGACGAACAGCACCGCGACCGAGCAGTCGGGGTCGCGGCGGCGGCGGTGGAGGGCGTGGTCGACGCGGTCGGCGAACAACGCCCGGTTGGCCAGCCCGGTGAGGCTGTCGTGGAAGGCCTGGTGGCTGAGCTCGGCCGCGAGCAGCTTGCGGTCGGTGATGTCTCGCATCGTCAGCGCCAGGCCCTCGACCACACCGTCCCCGAGCAGGTTGGCCGCCACCACCTCGAACTCCCGGATCGACCCGTCGGTCGCCAGCAGCCGGGTCTCGAAGCGCGAGGTGCTGTGGGCCGGCCGGTGCGAGGCCTGGAAGAGGTGCGTGGTCAGGGTGCTGACGTCGTCGGGGTGGGCGATCGTGCGCAGCGCGGTGCGGGCGTGGTCCTCCGGCTCCCGGCCCAGCGCGGTGCGGAACGCCGGGCTCATGTAGGAGATCATCCCCTCGCTGTCGACGACGCCGATGATGTCGCTGGAGTTCTTGACCAGCGCCTCGAACCGGTCCTCGCCGGCTCGCGCCGTGTGCGACTCGACCGAGCGCACCACCGAGGTCATGCGCACCAGGGCCAGCACGAAGGTCACCGCCGTGCCGATGGCGGGGCCGGCGAGCGCAGCCCGGCGGGGGGCGTCGGCGCTCAGCACCTCGACGATCAGGACCATCGGTGGGACCAGCGTGGCGCCGGCCAGGACGCGGAGGCGGCGCGGCCCCACCTGCACCTCGACGCTGGTGACCCGGTGCTGGTCGGCCATCGACCGGTCGATCCCGGCGGCTCCGATGATCGTGTAGGCGAGCATGAAGGCGAGGTCGACCGGCGCGCCCTCGTGGTAGGCGCCGAGCCGCTCGGCCACCTGGAACCACACGTCGGCGGCCACGAACAGCAGCAGGCCGCCCGACAGGAGCCGGAACGACGCCGAGCTCGACTTGGTGCAGCACAGCAGTTGGGTGACGGCGGCGAGGAGCAGGATGTCGCCCACCACGTAGGCCATCGACCACGCCCGCTCGGCGGTGCTGAGCGTCCGGTCGTCGAGCATCGGCTCCACGAGGGTCACCCAGGCCAGCACGCTGCCGGCGAGGGCGACGATGGCGGCGTCGATCGAGGCGTAGACGTCGCGGACGACCATGGTCTCCCGGGCCCGGATCAGGAGCGACAGCGCCATCAGCACCGCGCCCCCGAGGTGGACGGGCCCGGCCACGGCCCGGCTCGGGTCCTCGCCCACCAGGACCTGTTGGAGCCACAGGACCTCGCCCCCCGCGATGGCGGCCAGGCCGGCGGCGTGGAGGTACCAGGCGAGCTGGTGGTAGGGCCGGTGGGCGACGATCCCGGCGACGGTCACCACCACCGCCACGACCGGGACGGCGACGAAGAGGACCTCGGTGGCGAGTGACGGGGGCAGGACGCCGTGGGCGACCGTCGCCGCGACACCGAGGACGATCAGCGCGAGGGCCGGCGAGGTCGGGACGCGCTGCTCCACAGCTCCCTCATCGGCGCCCCCGCCCCGTCCTTGAGCCGTCAGAGGGTGCCACGTCGGCATCCTTCGCCCTGGTCAGGCCGGGGCACCGACCGGTGGTTGCGGCGTGAAGGTCACGGGGAGGTGCTCGTAGCCGGACACGAAGTTGGCCGGGCGGGCGACCGGCTCGGCGGCGGCGACCTCCAGGTCCGGGAGCCGCCGGAGGAGGTGGTCGACCATGCACGACAGCTCGAGGCGGGCGAGCGAGCTCCCGAGGCAGAAGTGGGTGCCGAAGCCGAAGGCCACGTGGTCGTTGGGGGTGCGGCGGACGTCGAAGCGGAAGGGGTCGGCGAACACGGCCTCGTCCCGGTTGGCCGAGGGGTAGAGCAGGAGCACGTCGTCGCCCTCGGCGATGGTCTGGCCGCCGAGCTCGACGTCGCGGGTCGGGGTGCGGCACATGTTCTTGATCGGGCTGACCCAGCGCAGCATCTCCTCGACCGCGCCGGGCCGGAGGTCGGGGTCGGCGGCCACGGCGTCGCGCTGGTCGGGGTGCGTGAGCAACTGGTACATCCCGCCGCTGATGACGTGACGGGTCGTCTCGTCGCCGCCGATCAGGATGAGGAGGGACTCGTGGAGGACCTCGTCGTCGTCGAGCCGGTCGCCGTCGACCTCGGCGTGGACCAGCACCGACATCAGGTCGTCGCGGGGGTGGTCACGCCGGTCGGCGATCGTCTCCAGGGCGAAGGCGGTGTAGCCGGCGAAGGCGTCGGCGGCCGACTCCAGGTCGTCGGGGTTGCCGGTGAGGGCGCACAGCAGGGAGTCGCTCCAGGCCAGGAGCTGGGCCCGGTCCTCGGGGGGCACGCCCAGGGCGTCGCCGATCATGATCATCGGCAGCCAGGCGGCCACGTCGGTGACCAGGTCGCACTCGCCTCGCTCGCAGACGGTGTCGATGATCTGGTCGCAGGCCCGTCGCACCGCGGCCTCCTGGTCCCGGACCCGCCGCGGGGTGAAGCCCCTGTTGACCAGCTTCCGGCGCTTCAGGTGGGCTGGGTCGTCCATGTCGATCATCATCGGGATCGGGCCCTGGCCGGGCCGGATGCCGCCGGCGTTGGAGAACGTCGCCGGGTCCTTGGCGATGGCCAACAGGTCGGCGTGCCGGGTGATGCCCCAGGCCCGGCCGTCCCAGTAGACGGGGGCGTGGGCCCGCATCCACGTCATCTCCTCGTGGGGGTCGCGGCCCCAGAAGGCGCCGGAGACCAGGTCGATGTCGTCGCGGGTGGGGTGGTCGGCGACGCGGGGCATCAGTCCTCCAGTCCAGGCGCCGCGGCCTGGCGCGGTGCTGCTCCCAGACCAAGTGCGGCGGCCAGGCCGCCGGCCCGGGCCGCGGTGGCGAGGGGCAGGTTCAGCCCGGCCTCGTCGGCCAGGGCCAGGGCCAGGTCGAGGTCCTTCTCGCCGAGGGCGAGGGCGTGGGCGAACACGCCGTGCAGGCCGTCGTCGGGGGCGAGCGGACCGGCCGACGGGCGGAGCATGATCGAGCCGGGGCCGCCGGTGACGGCGTCGGAGTGGCGGACGACCTCGCCGAGGGCGGTCAGGTCGACGCCGTGGGCCTCGGCCAGCCGCATGGCCTCCCCGACGGCGGCGAAGGCGGCGAAGGTGGCCAGGTTGCGGGCCAGCTTGGCCCGGGTGCCGGCGCCGGGCGGCCCGAAGCGGACGACCAGGTCGGCGAAACCGGCGAAGGCGGCCCGGCACCGCTCGACCACGGCCTCGTCGCTCCCGAGCAGGACCGCCAGGCGACCGGTGGCGGCCCCCATGGTCGACCCGCTGACCGGGGCGTCGACGAGGTGGACGTCGGACCGGGCCGCGACGAGCGCCAGGTCCTCCGCCGTCTCGGGCCGGATGGTGGAGTGGACGGCGACGACCGTGCCCGCCGGGGCCACGGTGAGGAGCCGGCCGACGACGTCGCGGACCTGGGCGTCGTCGCGCACCATGACGCAGACGACGGTGGCGCCGGCGGCCACGACGTCCTCGGGGGTGCTCGCCGTCTCCGCCCCCTTCGCCGCGAACCGCTCCATCGCCTCGGGCACCACGTCGCACACGACCAGGCCGCCGGGGTGGGCCAGCAGGCGGCGAGCCATCGGGCCCCCGATCTGGCCCAGCCCGACGAAGCCGACCTTCTCGGCCGGGACGGGCGGGACCGGTGGCACCGCGGTCACCCGGCGCCCCCGGGGTCGAGGACGACGCGGGTCACCGCGGCCATCCGGTCGGCCAGCTCGGCGTGCGGGAAGGCCCCCATGCCGGCCGAGAGCATCGCCCCCCAGAGCGCGAGCTGGATGGCATCGAGACGGTCCGGGTCGAGGTCGGGCCCCATCGCCCGGGTCAGCCGCTCGGCCACCTCCAGCCCGATGTGGGCCCGGACCCGCTCGACGTCGGGGTCGCTGGCCAACAGGGCGCTGGTGACGGCGGCAGCCAGCTCCGGGTCGTCGCCGACCAGCCCGGCCAGGTCGCCGATGGCGGCGTCGACCCGCTGGGCCGCGGTGGCGGCGGCGATCGGCTCGGTGGGCTCCTGGACCTGGAGGCGCCGCCAGAAGACCTCGGCGACCAGGTGGTCCTTCGACGCGAAGTAGGTGTACGCGGTGGCCGGGGCGACGCCCGCCCGCCGGGCCACGTTGCGCACCGTCAGCCCGTCGTAGCCGGTGCCCCGGACCTCGTCGACCGCGGCGTCGGTCAACCGGGCCACGGTGTCGGCCTGGCGCTCGCTCAGGTGCCGGCGCACCGGCTCGCGGGTCAGGCCGGGGCCGCGCTCGGTGCTGGCCGGGGCGGTGCGGTCGCTCACGACGCCGGCCGGGTGAAGGTGGCGAGCAGGTCGGCGAAGGCGTCTTCCTCCCGGGCCCGGGCCGCGGTGACGGCATCGGCCTCGGCCGCTCGGACCAGGCCGCAGATGGCCCGCAGCCCGGCGAGGGGGTGGGCCGCGATGCGCTCGGCCACGGCCGCGACGGTGGCGGCCAGCTCGGCCCCGGGGACGACGGCCACGGCGAGGCCCCGGGCGACCGCCTCCTCCGGTGTCAGCCAGTCGGCGGTGAGGAGGGTGAGGGCGGCCGCCTGGCGCCCCATCCGGGCGGGGAGGAGGACGCTGCTGCCCGCTTCCGGGGGGACGCCCATCTCGGCGAAGGGCACCCGGAGCCGGGCCGTGTCGGCCAGCCAGACCAGGTCGCAGTGGAGCAGCAGGGTCAGGCCGATGCCCACCCCCGGGCCGTTGACCGCGGCGAGGAGCGGCTTGTCGAAGGCCTCGACCGCAGCCAGCAGGGTGCGGAACCCGTGCTCGGCGCCGGCCGGGGCGGTGCCGGTGGCCAGGGCGGCCATCTCGTCGAGGTCCTGGCCGGCCGAGAACACCGGGCCGGCGCCGGTGAGGACGACCACGTGCACGGCGTCGTCGGCCCGCGCCCGGTCGAGCTCGCTCGCCAGGCCGGTGTAGAGGCCGAGGTCGAAGGCGTTGCGGGCGGCCGGCCGGTCGAGGGTCAGGGTGCGGACGGCTCCGGCGCCGGCCACCTGCACCAGCGGTGCCGGCCCGGGCCCGGGCTCGGAGGGGCGCTCGGTCACGGCGTGTCGTCCCCGGCCCGGGCGATCGCCGCCTCGACCTGGCCGTTGAGCCGGGCGCCGGCCGGCCACCCGACGTAGTGGGTGAGGAAGATCACGACCTCGCGCAGCTCGTCGGCGTCGAGCTCGCCGTTGCCGAGGGCGGCATCGAGCTGGAGCGGCGTGACGTCGTGGTGGTTGGCCCCGACCAGGGCGCCGATCAGCAGCAGCCGGCGGTCGCGGGCCGAGAGACCGGGCCGCGACCAGATCTCGCCGAAGAGGTGCTCGACGGTGTAGCCGAAGAAGTCGCCGTCGCCGTCGGACACCTCCCAGCCGTAGGCCGCAGCCATGGCCTCCAGCCCCCGCCGGCGCGCGTCGGGATCGCTCCGCATGCGCCTGGACAGTAGTCCAGCCCGCTGTCCAGCCTGGTCGGACGTCCACGCCGTACGCGACGTGCCAGGCACTTCGCGTCCGTCAGCGGGCGGTCCAGCCGCCGTCGACGGTGAGGGTGGTGCCGGTGACGTAGGTCGAGGCGTCGGAGGCGAGGAAGAGGAGGGCGCCGTCGAGCTCGTGGGCCTCGCCCCGGCGGCCCATCGGGCAGGTGCGCTCGACGTACGTCGTCGACGACGGGTCGGACCACATGGCATCGGTCATCTCGCTCGGGAACCAGCCCGGGGCCAGGGCGTTGACCCGTACCCCCTTGCGCGCCCACTGGCAGCCCAGCTCGCGGGTGAGGTTCACCACCGCCCCCTTCGAGGCGCAGTACGACGCCTGCTTGATGGGCGCCGCCGCCACCAGCCCGAGCATCGAGGCGACGTTGACCACGCTGCCCCTCCCGGCGGCGATCATCGGCCCGGCGACCAGCTGGGTCAGGCGGAACAGGCCGGTGAGGTTGACCTCGACCACGGCCCGGAAGTCGTCCATCGCCTCGGTCTCGGCCGGCTGCGGGTACCCGATGCCGGCGTTGTTGACCAGGACGTCGACCACCCCGCCCCCGATGTCGGCCCCCCGCTCGGCCAGGGCGACCAGGTCGGCGTCGACGGTGACGTCGACGGCCATGGCGGTCGCCCGCGCCCCCAGGTCGGCCGCGAGGGCCTCGACGCGGTCGAGACGCCGGGCCGCCACCACGACGTGGGCACCGGCCCCGTGGAGCACCCTGGCGAAGCGCTCGCCCAGCCCCGACGAGGCCCCGGTGACGATCGCCGTGCGCCCGTCGAGCCGGAACGCGCCGAGCGGGTCGACGGGCGCGGGAGCAGCGACATCAGCCATGCCGGGAACCTAGCGAGCCTCCACCGATCCCGAACGTGCGGCACATCCGAGCGGTCTTGCTCGACAACTGCCGCAGGTTCGAGGTGCGGCCCGGCCCGATCGTCAGGCGCAGCGTTCGGCGGTGACGACCTCGACGCCGCCGGCCCCGGTGCGGGTGCCGACGTCGGCCCCACCCACGGCGGACGCCCACTCGTCGAACCGGGCCGCGAGCGCGTCGGTGGCGTCGGCATCGTCACCGACGACCTCGACGCGGACGCACGACAGGTCGTCCTCGGTCCAGCTCACGTAGCGACCGCCCCCGAACCCGTCGACCGGGTCGAGCTGGGGGTCGAACAGCGCGGCCATCGGGTCGACGGCGACCCCCAGCAGGGCGACGTCGACCGCCCCGAAGGCGCCCTCGGCGGCGACGTCGCCGTCGGCCTGGAGCGGCCGCAGCTCGACCGCCGGCTCCCGGGCCTCGAACACGGCGACGTCGAAGACCTGCTCGCTCGTGGTCGGCGGGTCCTCGTAGGCGGCATCGATCGCCGCCGTGCCCCCCTCGGCGACCAGCTCCTGCACCAGGGCGCCCCCCGTGATGTAGGGGAACTGGCTCGCGACGGTGAGGGCCGGGGGGAGCAGGATCGCCTGGAGCTGGTCCATCCCAAGCTGGGCCTGGTTGAGGGCGTAGTCCTCCTGCTGCTCCGGGGTCATCTGGTCGACGAACGCGGTGCGGACGTACTCGGCCGATCCCTCGACGAGGGCGAGGAAGCCCAGCGCCGACTCGTCGGTCCGCTCGGCCAGCTCGTCGATGCGGGAGAGGTCGACGAGCTGGTCGTCGAGGGCGTGGGTGAGCTCGTGGACGATCACCGACTGGACCAGCGGCGTGACGGCATCGCCCTTGACGTAGAGCTCGGTGGTCTCCGGGTCGTAGAAGCCGAGCACGCCCGTGGCCCGGGCCTCGGCGGCGATGTCGGCCATGTCAGTGTCGGGGGGGACCAGGCCGAGGGCGACCTCGGCGACGCCCTCGCGGCTCAGGTCCTCGACCTCCTCGTCGGCGCCCGCGGCCAGCAGGTCCTCGAACTCGGCGGCCGGGACGGCCTCGACCGTCGGCTCGGCGGCGAAGGGGTGGCCCCGGGTCTCCTCGACGAAGGCGATCAGGTCGGGCAGGACGTCGTCGAGCGGGACCGCGCCGGCCTCACCGTCGGCCAGCCCCGGCGGGAGCAGGTCGGGGATCGACGGCATCGTCGGGACGATCGGCTCCTCGGACGGCGGAGCGGTGATCTGGGGGTCGCTGAGGTCGATGGTGGTGTCGCTGCCCGCCGTCTCCTCGCCGCCGTCGTCGTCGAACGCCCCGATGGCGACCACCGCCAGCACCAGGACCAGGACGACGCCCACGACCGTGATGACGGCGGCCAGCCCGCCCCGTCCACCGCCCTCGAGCGTCGGCGCCGGCCCTCCGGACCAGGCCGCGGGCGACGGCGGCGCGACCGGGGCGTGTGCCGGCCACGTCTCGGGCGGCGCGGTCGGGTAGTGGGCCCCACCGGCGACGAGCCCACCGGGGCCAGGGACACCGGGGGCCGGGCCGCCCGGGAACGAGGTGCCGTCGGACCAGCTCATCGGCGCGCCACCTGCTCAGCCACCGTTCTCGGCCCCGGCGGGCGGCGGGGCGGCGGGCTGGCCCGACGGGGCGACGACGGCCGCCGGACCGGTGCCGCCCCGGAACACCGAGATCGGCTCGCCGTCGACGACGAGGCCCTGGAAGTAGGCGGAGATGTGCATCGGGATGCGGACGCAGCCGTGCGAGGCGGGGTGGGCGGGCACCGAAGGGGCTCCGTGCACCGCGATGCCGCCGTTGAAGTACACGGGGTTGTAGAGGACGCCGAGGGCGGCGTGGCGCTCGCCCTCGATGCGACGCTGGTAGCGGTAGTCGCCCTCGGGGGTGCGGGCGTTGCCGCAGTACTGCCGGCCGGGATCGGCGTTGGGGCCGCGCCCCTCCTCGCAGTACGAGACGCCGGAGCCGGTCGAGACGTGGGTGACCAGCTCGAGCTGGCCGTCGCCGAACACCAGGAGGACCTGCTTGTCGAGGTCGACCTCGGTGTGGGTGGGGCCGAGGTCCGGGCGCATCATCCCGGCCGGTTGGGCCTGGGCGATCTGCTGTTCGAGCGCCGGGCTGACCACGCCGTCCTGGGGGAGCCCGGCGAGGGCCTGGAACGCCCACACCGCCATGGTGGTCTTGGACCCGTACCGGCCGTCGGGCTCGCCCGGGTCGAACTTCAGCCGGGCCAGGTGCTCCTGGAGCGCCAGCGTGCGGGGCCCCTCGGCGCCCGGGCCGAGCACCTCGGGCTCCGGCGGGGCGGTCGTCGTGGTGGTGGTCGACGTCGTCGTGGTGCTGGTGGTCGTGGTCGACGTGGTCGTGGAGGTCGAGGTCGTCGAGGTCGAGGTGGGAGCCGCCTCGGTGGTGCCGGTCGTCTCCGCCGGCGCGGCCTCCGTGGTGGTGCTGTCGTCGGCGGTCGACTCGTCCCCGTCGCCGCCGGACGAGCAGCCCGTCGCCGACAGGGCGATCACCAGGGCCAGGCCGACGGCCGCGCCCCGGCGGTGGAGGTGGCGACGAGCAGGGGCGGGGACGGTCATGGCCCTGGCAGTCTGGCCGACGAGCACCCCGTCCCACGGTCACATGACGGGGGACCGCCCCCCGATGTGCGATCCTTCACAGTCGGGTGGCGCCCGGTCGCCGCCCCACCGTGAACCCCGTGGCCCCCACTTCCCCACCTCCGCCGTCGACCCCGTCGCCGTCGAACCCCGTCGCGCCCCCGCCCCGACCGGCGGGCGACGGTGTCGACCCCACGGCCGACCGCATGCTCGCGGCGGCGCGCGAGGGCAGCAACCGGGCCTGGGCGGCCCTGGTCGAGCGCACCGACCCGGAGTGCCGGCGCCTGGCCCACCTGGTGCTGGGCGGCCACGACGTCGATCGGACCCTGCTGAACGCCTACGTCCGGGCCTACCGGGCGCAGCGCACGGGCACCGACGACGCGGTGGTGTTCATGACCCACCACGTG
The DNA here is from genome assembly GCA_964416885.1 of uncultured Iamiaceae bacterium. Classification (GTDB taxonomy): domain Bacteria; phylum Actinomycetota; class Acidimicrobiia; order Acidimicrobiales; family Iamiaceae; genus Iamia. Next base: position 685 of record CAYQGF010000025.1, on the reverse strand, counting down.
TGGATCGCCTGCGGGCACGAGCTCCGACGCCGCCAGCGGCGCGAGGCCCCGGCTCCGGGGCGTAGGGCCGTCCACGCCGACCGTCGGGCCCGCCTCGGCGCCGACCCGGTCGGCCGGGCCGTGGCCGACCTGCGCCCCGAGGAGCGGGCGGTGTGGGGGCTGGTCGACCAGGCCGGCTTCCCCATCGCCGCGGTGGCCGAGGCGCTGCGGGTCGACCCCCGGGTCGTCACCACGGTGGCCTCCCGAGTGGCTCGTCTGCTCGACGACGTGCTCGACGACCCCGACGCCGAGCCGGACGTCGACATCCTCGCCGCCGACGACCCTGCCGTCCCGGACCTCGACCACCCGGGTGACGACACCGAGGCCGTGCTGGCCACCGAGCCGCCCACCGGCGAGGCGCCGGCCGGACCGGGCGCCCTCGACGACGCCGACGCCGACCGGGGCACCCTCGAGCCCGACCCCCCGACCCGCGCCTTCTGGCGCGAGCTGGGCCGGCGGCTCCAGGTCGAGCGCGACGCGCCCCGGGCCGCCCCGCCCCCGGCGCTGCCCGAGCCGGGCGACCCGTCGCCCTCCCTGGCCAAGCCCCGGGACCCGCCCGTCGCCATGCAGAAGCGGGCGCCGCGCCGCAGTCGCCGCCCCGACGTGGTCGACGAGCTGGCCGGCGAGGTCGACCGCCAGCGGCCCC
>CAYQGF010000024.1:11077-19729 GCA_964416885.1 uncultured Iamiaceae bacterium | reverse complement strand
GAGCGCCGGGCCGGGGGCGTAGCGGTACTGGCCCGACACCCACGTGCCGAGCGGCCGGGTGCGGACGATGCGGCCCTCGAAGCCAAGGACCAGGAGCAACCGGGACGCCACGCTGACCTCGGCCGGCCACTTGGTGCCGGCGCCGTAGACCATCTTCGTGGCCAGCTCCGGCACCGTCCGGCCCAGCTCCACGGCCGACACCTCCCCGGCCTCGGCGACCGCGGCGAGAGTCGCGTCCTCGACCGCCGCCAGCCAGCCCTCGGGGTCGGTCAGGCCCACCGGCTCCAGCCCGGCGAGCAGCCGGGACCGCTCCCGGGCCACCAGCGGCAGCGAGCCGGCGACCCGCACCGCCGGCTCCAGCCCCGTCGGCACGACCCACAGCGTCCGGCGCATCCCGTGGACGCGCAGCAGGGTGCGGTCGTCGTACAGCGCCCGCTCGGCGTCGGCGGTGCCGGGACGGCCGGTGCGGGCCCGGGCCGAGACGTGGACCGTGACCGGGTCGGTCGAGTGGAGCAGGCCGACCGCGGCGGTGGCGTCCTCGACGGTGGCGACCGGAGCGGCCAGGGCGTGGCGGGCACCGATGCGGGCGCGCCGCTCGGCCTCGTCGATCGTCCGGACGGGAGCCGTGGCAGCCACACCGTCGACCCTACGGGGAGCGGCCCCGAGCCCCCGCCTACCATGCAGGGGTGACCGAGCCCCGCCCCATCTCGATCGTCCCGTCGGTGCTGCCCGCCGACTTCAGCCGTCTCGGCGAGGAGTGCGTCGCCCTGGCCGAGGCCGGCGTCGACCGCATCCAGTGGGACGTGATGGACGGGCGCTTCGTCCCCAACCTCACCTTCGGCCCCGACGTCATCGCCGCCTGCCGCAAGCACGTCGACGTCCCCTTCGAGGCCCACCTGATGGTGCTGGAGCCCGACGAGCTGGCCGGCCGCTACGTCGACGCCGGCTGCGAGGTGCTGATCGTCCACGCCGAGACCGCCCCCCACCTCCACCGCACGCTGTCCCGGGTGCGCGACCTCGGGGCCTCGCCGGCGGTGGCGCTCAACCCGGCCACGCCGGTCAGCGCCGTCCAGCACGTCCTCGACCTGGTCGACATGGTGCTGGTCATGACCGTCAACCCCGGCTTCGGCGGCCAGGACTACATCGCCACCATGGAGCCCAAGGTCGCCGAGCTGCGCGACCTGGCCGACGCCCGGGGCCTCACCCTCGACATCGAGGTCGACGGCGGCATCGCCCCCGGCACGATCGCGGGAGCCGCCGCGGCGGGCGCCAACGTCCTCGTCGCCGGCAGCGCCCTGTACCGCGACCCCGACGGCCTCGGCCACGCCGTCGCCGACCTCCGGGCCCGCGCCGAGGCCGCCCGGGCGACCCGCGCCTCGTGAGGGGGCCGGTCCGGGCGGTGCTGACCGCCGCGGTGCTGGTCCTCGGCGCCCCGGCCTGCTCCGACGATGGCGACAGCGGGGCGTTCTGCGACCGGTTGGGCGACACCGAGCAGCTCGGTGACGTCCTCGACTCACTCGACGCCAGCGATCCGGCCGACACCGAGGACCGCTTGCAGGAGGCCCTCGACCAGTTCGCCGACCTGGAGGCCGCGGCCCCTGGCGAGGTGCGCGACGACGTGGCCCGGGTCCGCCAGGGCGTGGAGCTGGTGCTCGACGCCGTCCGCGACAACCCCGACGACCTCCCCGGCGCGCGGGAGCAGATCGCCGAGCAGTTCGACGAGCTGACCGGCCTGGTGGCGGCCAGCGACAACGTGGTCCGCTACGCCTCCGACGAGTGCGACCTCAACCTGGCGCCGGTGGGGGTCGACGAGCCGTCGACCGAAGGCGAGTCGCCCGACAGCTCGACCACGACCGAGGGCTGAGCCTCGGCCGGTCGGGCTACTGCATCTCCGAGCGCCGGCTGACCACGCTGTCGATGATCCCGTACTCCTGGGCCTCGGCCGCGGTGAACCAACGGTCGCGCTCGGAGTCGGCCTCGACCTGCTCCAGCGGCTGGCCGGTGTGCTCGGCGATGCGCTGGGCCATCAGCTTCTTGACGTAGAGGATCTGCTCGGCCTGGATCTGGATGTCGCTGGCCTGGCCCCGGAACCCGCCGAGGGGCTGGTGCATCATCACCCGGGCGTGCGGGAGGGCGTAGCGCTTGCCCTTGGCCCCGGCGCAGAGCAGGAACTGGCCCATCGAGGCGGCCAGGCCCATGCAGATCGTGCCGACGTCGGGGCCGACGAGCTGCATGGTGTCGTAGATCGCCATGCCGGCGGTGACCGACCCGCCCGGGCTGTTGATGTAGAGCCAGATGTCCTTCTCGGAGTCGAGGCTCTCCAGGTACAGCATCTGGGCGGTGACCAGGTTGGCGATGCCGTCGTCGACCTCCGAGCCCAGGAAGACGATGCGGTTCTGGAGCAGGCGGTTGTAGACCTCGCTCTGCGGGTCGAACCCGTTGGCGGCCGCGGTGATGGGAGCGATCGGAGGCGTCGTCATGGTGCCTGCGAGGCTAGCGGGACCCCACTCCGGACCACGCCCACACCGCGGCGAGGTTTGCGAACATGCGTTCGTGGAGAGGGTGGCGTCATGACCCTCGCCGCTGGACCGACGACCAGCTCCGCCGGGCCGTGCCCGCCGCCCGCTCGTGGCTCGCGATCTGCCGGTGCAGGGGTATCCGACCCGGCGGCGGCACCTACGCAGCCCTGCGCCGCCACGCCGCCGCCCTGGCGCTCGACATCGGCCACCTCCCACCTCCCCGGGGCCGGCCCCGTCGCGGCGCCTGGGACGACGACGACCTGCGGGCCGTCGTCAGCGCCAGCCGTAGCTACGCCGAGGTGGCCCGCCGGCTCGGGTACCGGCCCTCCGGTGGCATCCACCGGTTCATCAAGGGACATGTCCGCCGCGTCGGAGCCGACACGTCGCACTTCACCGGCCAGGCGTGGAACCGGGGTGGCGCGGCGCCCAGCCCCGTCGGCCGCTCGCTCGACGACCTCCTCGTCGACGGGTCGTCCGTCGCCTCCGGCTGGCTTCGGAAACGGCTCGTCCGTGAGGGCCTGAAGCCGGCTCGCTGCGAGGAGTGCGGCCTGACGGAGTGGCGGGGTCGGCCGTTGCCACTGGAGCTCGACCACGTCAACGGCGATCACTTGGACAATCGCCTGCCGAACCTCCGTATCCTCTGCCCCAACTGCCACGCCATCACGGAGACGTGGGGCGGGCGGAAGAACGCCGGCGTACCCCAACTGGCAGAGGGACCAGGTCTAGGCCCTGGAAAGTGAGGGTTCGACTCCCTCCGCCGGCACTGCGATGCTCCTCGGATGCCCGAGGGCCACACCATCCACGGACAGGCTCGGGACCAACGACGGGACCTCGCCGGCCACGTCCTCCACACCGACGTCGCCCAGGAGCGCTTCGCCGCCGCTGCGGCCCGGCTCGATGGGCACGGGCTCGACGACGTCGAGGCCTACGGCAAGCACCTCTTCCAGTGGTGGGACGACGGCTCGGTGGTCCACGTCCACCTGGGGCTGTACGGCAAGTGGCGGGTGCAGCCGTCGCCGCCGGGGCCGATGGTGGGCGCGGTCCGCCTCCGCCTGGTCGGGCCGACATCGACGTGGGACCTGGCCGGCGCCACCGTGTGCGAGGTGCTCGACCCCGACGGGCGCGACGCCGTGGTGGCCAAGCTCGGCCCCGACCCGCTGCGCCCCGACGCCGACCCGCAGCGCTTCCTCGCCAAGGTGGCCCGGAGCACGGTGCCGATCGGCGCCCTGCTGCTCGACCAGACGGCCCTGGCCGGCATCGGCAACGTCTACCGGGCCGAGGTCTGCTTCCTGGGTGGCATCGACCCCCGTCGCCCGGCCAAGGAGCTGCGCCCCCACGAGCGGGAGCGGCTGTGGGCCGAGGTCGCCTACCAGCTCCACCTCGGGTTGGAGGTCGGTCACATCGTCACCCTGCGCGACGACCAACTGGAGAAGCCCCGGGCCGAGACCGAGCGGGACGACGGCGTGTACGTGTACCACCAGGACGACTGCCGGGTCTGCGGCGGCCCGATCCGCTCCACCGACGTGGCCGCCCGCCGGATCTCGTGGTGCCCGCACTGCCAGCCCCGTCGTCCCCGCCGCGACCACGAGCCGCCGGTCGGTCCGCCCCCCTGACGACCACCGCCGACACACAAAGGGGTCAGACCCCATTGTGTGTCGCGCCGGCTGCCATCATCGAGGGCGTGCGGATCGGTGACCTGCCCACGCCCGCCCTCGTGGTCGACGGGCCCACGCTGGAGGCCAACGTCGCCGCCATGGCCGAGGCCTGGCCGGGCCGGGCGCTGCGGCCCCACGTCAAGGCGTTCAAGTCGACCGGCCTGGCCAAGCGCCTCGACGCCGCCGGCCACGACGCCTTCACCTGCGCCACCCCGGGCGAGGTCGTCGGGATGGCCGCCGTCGGCCTGGGCGCCGACCTCCTGCTCGCCAACGAGGTCGTCGACGTCCGCCGGCTCCATGCCATGGTGGCCTCGACCCTGGGCTCGCGGATCACCGTCGCCGTCGACTCGATCGAGACGATCGCCGCGGCCTCGGCGGGAGGGATCGACGAGGTGCTGATCGACGTCGAGGTCGGCCTGCCGCGCTGCGGGTGCGCGGTCGAGGACGCCGGGCGGCTGGCCGACGAGGCCCGGGCCGTCGGCCTCGATGTCCGGGGGGTGATGGGCTACGAGGGCCACCTGATGATGGAGACCGACGACAAGGCGGCCAAGGTCGAGGCGGCGATGGCGGACCTCCTGCGGGCCCACGAGGCGGTCGGCGGCGAGGTGGTGTCCGGGGGCGGCACCGGCACCTGGGACGTCAACCGCTGGGTCACCGAGCTCCAGGCCGGCTCGTACACGCTGATGGACGGCGACTACGCCCGGCTCGACAGCCCGTTCCGACCGGCGCTGTCCGTGCTCGCCACGGTCGTGTCGGTCAACCGGGCCAAGGGGTGGGCCGTGGTCGACGCCGGGCTGAAGGCGATCGCCACCGACCACGGGCCACCGACGATCGAGGGCGCCAAGGTGTGGTTCTGCTCCGACGAGCACACCACGTTCGCCCCGGCCGACGGCGGCGAGCTGCCCGCGGTCGGCGACCGGGTGGCACTGCGGCCCGGTCACGTCGACCCCACCGTCGCCCTCCACGAGCAGCTCCACGTGGCCGAGGGCGACGACGTGGTCGAGGTGTGGGACGTCGACCTCCGGGGCTGGGACGTCCGCCGGGTCTGAACGCCGTTCTGGGAGCAGATGTGGCCGTCAGGACGACCCGATCCGCTCCCAGAACGGGTCACTCGGCGGTCAGGTCTCGGCGAGGGAGCGGGCCAGGGCCCGGATCGCGCGGCCGCGGTGGCTGATGGCGTCCTTCGCCTCCGGCTCCATCTCGGCGAAGGTCCGGCCGTCGCCGTCGGCGGCGACGAAGACCGGGTCGTAGCCGAACCCGGCCGTCCCGCGGGGGCCGGCGAGGATCGTGCCCTCGACGACGCCCTCGGCCACCAGCTCCCGGCTGTCGGGCCACTGCAGCACGACGACGGTGCGGAACCGGGCCGTCCGCTCCCCCTCCGGCACAGCCGCCAGCTCGCCGAGCAGCTTGGCCACGTTGGCGGCGGCGTCGCCGTCCTCGCCGGCGTAGCGGGCCGAACGGACCCCGGGCCGACCGTCGAGGGCGTCGACCTCGAGCCCGGTGTCGTCGGCCAGGGCCGGCAGCCCGGTGGCGGCGACCAGGGCGGACGCCTTGAGCCGGGCGTTGCCGACCAGGTCCGGCGCGTCCTCGACCACGTCGGGGACCTCCGCCGGACGGGGCACCAGCTCGACGTCGGCCCCGAGCGCCGCCAGGATCGCCCGGATCTCGTCGACCTTGTGCGGGTTGGCCGTGGCCAGGACCAGCCTCACCGGGGCGGGGGCGGCGTGGCGACCGTGGCCCGCTGGGCCTCGGCCAGCTCACCGATGCCCTTGGTGGCCAGGTCGAGGAGGGCGTCGAGCTCGGCCCGGTCGAAGGGCGCGCCCTCGGCCGTGCCCTGCACCTCGATCAGCTTGGTGCCGGCCATCACCACGTTCATGTCGACCTCGGCCCGGGAGTCCTCGACGTAGGGCAGGTCGAGCCGGGGCTCCCCCTCGATGATCCCGACCGAGATGGCCGAGCAGGTCTCGGTGAGCGGGACGGCGGGGATCGACCCGGCCTGGACCAGCCGGGCGCAGGCGTCGTGGAGCGCGACCCAGCCACCACAGATCGACGCGGTGCGGGTGCCACCGTCGGCCCGGAGGACGTCGCAGTCGACGGTGACCATCCGCTCCCCCAGCGCCCGCATGTCGCACACCGCCCGCAGCGACCGGCCGATCAGCCGCTGGATCTCCTGGGTGCGGCCCGACGGCCGGCCGTCCTTGACCTCCCGCCGGATCCGCTCCTCCGACGCCCCCGGCAGCATCGAGTACTCGGCGGTGACCCAGCCCTTGCCGCGGCCACGCATCCAGCGGGGGACGTCCTCCTCCACCGACGCGGTGCACAGCACCGCGGTCTCCCCGAAGCGGACCAGCACCGACCCCAGGGCGGCGTTGGTGAAGTCCCGTTCGAACGAGACGGGGCGGAGCTCATCGGACGATCGGCCATCGGGGCGGGGCATGGTCGTCAGGTTGCCGCCGCCACCGGGCCCCGGCCAAAGCCGGCCGGTCGCGAGATGGTGTCTGACACCAAGTGCGCGTCAGGCCCAGGGGGTGGGGCCGACGTGGGTGACCTCGGGACCGAGGAGGCGGGCACCGAGCTGGCGGAACCACTCGACGTCGCCGGAGGAGAGGAACGTGCGGCGGGCCGGTCCCCCCGAGGCGCGGGGCGCCGGGCCGTCGTCGGCCCCCAACCAGGCCCGGACCTCGAACGCGGTCTCGTCGGCGGAGGAGACGAGGACGACCTCCCGGCCCACCACGTCCTGGATCGTCCGGGCCAGGAACGGGTAGTGGGTGCACCCGAACAGGAGGGCGTCGACGTCGGCCTCGACCACCGGGGCGAGCAGCCGTTCGGCCAGGACGTGGACCTGGTCGCTGCGGGTCTCGTCCCGCTCGACGAACTCGACGAAGCCGGGGCACGCCGCGCACGTGAGCTCCACCGGCGTCCCCGTCGCCGCCACCGCCCGCTGGTAAGCGCCCGACCCGATGGTGCCGACGGTGCCGATCACCCCGACCCGCCCCGACCGGGTGGCCTGCACCAGCGCCCGGGTCCCCGGCTCGATCACCCCGACGACCGGCACCGGGGTCGCCTCCTGGAGCGGCACCAGGGCCGCGGCGGCTGCGGTGTTGCAGGCGACGATCACCAGCTTGGCGTCGTGCTCCTCCACCAGGAACCGGGTGATCTGGTGGGCGAAGCCGGCCACCTCGTCCTGGTCCCGGGGGCCGTAGGGGTACCGGCCGGTGTCGCCGACGTACACGATGTGCTCGTCGGGCAGGAGGTCGATGACGGCCCGCGCCACGGTGAGCCCGCCGAAGCCGCTGTCGAACAGGGCGATGGGGCGGTCGTCACCGGGGCCGGGCACGGCGACGCAGGCTATGGGGCCTCCGGGCGTCGCTACGAGGCCGGGCAGTTGGCGGCCACGGAGCTCGCCATCACCCGGGCCACCTCGGCCCGCCCGTCCGGGGCCGGGTGGACCAGGTCCGCGCCGATGAGGTCCCGGTTCGGGGCATCACCGGGGGCGTCGTCGACGGCGTCGCGCCACCCGGTCTCCACGTGGACCCCGGCGGCCTCGGCGGCGGCGACGACCCGGTCGTTGTAGGCCGTGGCCCGCTCCGGCTCCCACGGGCCGGCGGTGGGGACGAGCACCCAGACGGCGCACGGCGACTCCGCCATCAGGTCGATCATCTCCTCCACCGCCCCGGCGACCTCGGTGTGCTGCCACACGTCGTTGTAGCCGGCCATCACGACCGCGACCTCGGGGGGATCGTCGCCGCCGAAGACGTCGCGGGCCGTGGGGAGCAGCTCGTCGGTGCGGTACCCCTGGAGGCCGATGACCGACACCGGCCCGATGGCGGCGAAGTCGGTCTCGATCCAGTCGGCCGACTGCTTCGTGACCGAGTCGCCCAGCACCATGACCCGGGCCTCACCCGGGGCCGCCCCGGCGGCCTGGGCGTCGTCGCCCGGTATCGCCGGGAGGGTGCCGTCGCTGCGCAGGGCGTCGACGCCCTCGTCCTCGGCGAAGGGGCCCAGGCCGAGCTGGACGGCCAGGCCCACGAGGCCTCCCGCCGCCAGGACGAGGACCGCGACCACCAACCACGTCCGGTGCGCCATGGCCCCGTTGCTAGCAGGACCGCACCGGGCCGAGGACCATCGGGCCACCCCGACGACGCCGGGCCCCGTACGCGACGTGCCTGGCACCTCGCGTACGGGGGTGTCGTCGATCAGAGGGTGCGGGCGGCGGCGTAGGGGAGCTGGAGGGGCACGTCCGTCGGCCGGCCCCAGAGGGAGACCGGCTCGTCGGGCCGGTGCCAGCCGCCGCCCTCGGGCCGCCACACGGCGATGTCGGTGGTGCCGTCACCGTCGTAGTCACCGGGGACCGGGACATCACCGAGGAGGCCCCAGAACACCGGTCCCTCGTCCCGGAGGTACCAGCCACCCCCCTCGGGCCGCCACACCGCGATGTCCGTCGTCCCATCACCGTCGTAATCGCCCGAGACAGGGAC
>CAYQGF010000024.1:4799-10977 GCA_964416885.1 uncultured Iamiaceae bacterium | reverse complement strand
GCCCCAGAACACCGGGTCCTCGCCCTTGACGAACCAGCCACCCCCCTCCGGACGCCACACCGCGATGTCGGTCGAACCGTCACCGTCGAAGTCGGCCGGCGGCGCCCGGTGCGATGGTGTGGTGGTGCCCGTGACCGTGAGGGCCACCGTGGCGGGCGGGCTGTCGTCGGTGCCGTCGTTCACCTTGTAGGTGAACGAGTCCGGACCGGTGTAGGCCGCCGCGGGGGTGTAGGTGAACCCGCCGTCAGCGCTCAGCGACAGGTCCCCGTGGGCCGGGCCGGTCACCACCGACGCCGTCAACGGGTCGCCGTCGGGGTCGGTGTCGTTGGCCAGCACGCCGGTGGCGGCCGGGCGGATCAGCGCGGTGTTCTTGGGGGTCGAGAAGCTGTCGGCCACCGCGGTTGGAGCGCGGTTGTAGCTGAGCGACACCGTGGCCACCTCGGAGGAGTACAGGAGCCCGTCGAAGGCCCGGTAGGTGAACGAGTCGGTCCCGCTGGCCCCGGCGTTCGGCACGACCTGGAAGCTGCCGTCGGCGTGCAACGTCAACGTCCCCTTGGTCGGCGCGGTCACGACCTCGGCGGTCAGGGCATCACCGTCGCTGTCGTGGTCGTTGGCCAGGACCCCGGGCGCGGCCACGGTGATGGTCGCGCCGGCCTGGGCCCGGGGGATGGTGTCGTCGCGGGCGGAGGGCCGGACGTCGACGATGATCGTGACCGTCGTGGGGGCGCTGAACGCCCGGCCGTCGCCGGCCTTGTAGGTGAAGGAGTCCGTGCCCCGGAAGCCAGGCGTCGGGACGTAGCGGAACCCGCCGTCCTCGGCGAGGGTCACGGTGCCGTGGCTGGCGTCGGCCACGAGGGTCGCGACGAGGGCGTGGCCGTCGGCATCGGTGTCGTTGGCGAGCACACCCGGCGACGGAACGACGATGGAACCGTCGGTGGGGGTGTCGTAGGTGTCGGGGTGGCCGACGGGCGCGGCGTTGGGCCCGTCGCACGCGATCGGCGAGCAGTCGGTGAACTCGCTCACCCCGTCCGCGCCGCGGGCGGGGCCGTCGGCGCCCTTGGGGCTGCCGGTCCCGGTCGCCCCGTTGGGGCCGTTCGAGCCGTTGTCGGGCACCTCGCCCTCGTGCGGGGGGATGTTGGTGTAGCCGCTGGACCCACCGCCGCCCGGCCCGCCGGGGCGGCCCGGCCATTCGGCGCCGCCGCAAGCGTTGGTGACGAGGCCACACCCCTGACCGCCGACACCCGCGGTGCGGGCGCTCGAGGAGTAGGTCACCACCGAGTACGACGACGGGCTGGTCGTGGCGAACACCCCGCCGCCGCGGGCCGAGCCCCCCGTTCCGGGGGTCCCGCCGGCCTGGCTCCGGCCGGCGTCGCCGCCCCGGCCACCGCTCGCCCCGTCCATGCCGGGGCGGGCGAACTTGTCTTGGCCGGGCCGACCGCCGCCACCGCCCTCGCCGCCGAGCCCACCGGAGCCGCCGGGCCCACCGCCGGCGGCGGTCCCGCCGGACCCGCCGGTCACCGCGGCGCGGACGAACGAGACCGAGGTGAGGCGCCAGATCACCGCCTCGGTGTAGATGCCCCCACCTTCGGCATCGCCACCGTCGCCCGGGGCCGCCGGCCGGGCCCCGGCACCCCCCGACCCCCCGTTGCCGCCCGGCGCCGCTGGCGACCCGGCCCCAGCGGGGACGCCGGTGGACCCGATGCCCCCGGAGCCGCCCCGGCCGCCGGAGCCACCGTTGCCACCACGGCTGGCGTCGGCAAACCCGGCGCCACCGCCCGGGCCACCGAGCGCCACGGAGTCGGTCACCGTCACCCGGTCGAGGTTGGTGGTGTCGGCCGCGTAGACACCACCCCCGCGAGCCGAACCACCTCGGCCCCCCGCACCGCTGTGGCCCCCCGGCCCACCGGCGCCACCGTTGCCGCCCGGCCGACCGCCGGCCCCGTCACCACCTGCACCTAGCGAACCACGGGGCCCGCCGCCCCCACCCTGACCGCCCACGCTGCCGCTCGGCGACCTACCCCCCTCGCCACCCCACCCGCCGGGGCCAGCCTGGCCCCCCGGCCCGCCGACCCCTCCCTTCGCGAAGCCACGCACGGTGCCGGAGGTGAGGCCCGCGGCACCGGTGGGAAGCACCTCGAGCGCCCCGCCGGTCGCCGGGCCGCCCTCGGCGCCGGCACCCCCGTTGGAACCGGCCCCACCGTCACCGCCCCGGCCCGGCAGCCCCTCGACGCCGCCGGTCCCGCCGTTGCCGCCGGCCGCGTCGGGCACCGAGGTGTTCGCTCCGTTGCCGCCGTTGGCCCCGCGCCCGGACGCGCCACCGGCGCCGCCGTACCCACCGGCCGTGCCCCGCCCTCCGGGGCCCCCTGTGCCGCCATACGCGTTGCCGAAGAGGTTGGTGGTCGTGCCCGTCGAGACGAGCGCGCCGAAGAGGGCGATCCCCGCGCCCTGCGCCGGCCCGCCGAGGCCGCCGCCACCGGCCGCGCCCGAGGGGCCTCCCGGTCCTCCTTTGCCACCGTTGCCACCGTCGCCGCCGTTGGAGCCGGAGGCTCCCGGCTGGGTGTGCGCCGAGGGGCTCGCGCCCCGGCCGCCGACGCCGCCCGCGCCACCGACGCCACCCTGAGCGGCGTTCCCGCCGGCGCCGGCGTCACCGCCGTACGCGCCGGCGGTGACGAGGCGGGCGCCCGTCATCAGGAGCGTCCCCTCGCTGAGGATGGTGCCGCCCACGACCTGGCCGCCGGCCCCGCCGAAGCCCCCGGTGCCGGACCCACCGCCCGCGCCACCGTCGCCGCCCGGGCCGGCCGAGCCACCGGGGAACGTCGCACCGGTGTCCACGTTGGAGGCGCCCGGGCTGCCGTAGCCACCTTCGCCGCCGGCGCCACCGGCGCCACCGGCCCCGGCGACACCGCCCGCGCCACCGTTCCCGCCCTTGGGCTGGACCCCGGTCTCGGTCGTGCTGAGCTCGCCTTCGATGATGAGCCCGGCCGCGCCGGAGGCCCCGCCGCTGAAGACCACGCCGCCGACCACGTTGCCGCCCAGGCCACCGTCACCGGCCCGTCCGCCCTCGCCGCCCGGGCCACCGCCCCCGGCCGCGCCGCCCTCGCCGCCCGGGCCACCGCCGCCGACGCCACCGCCCCCGCCGTCCCCACCCAGGCCGCCGGCCCCGCCGGCGCCGCCGGCCCCGCCGTCGCCGCCCCGGCCGCCGTTCCCGGCCTGGATGGTCGGGCTCTGGACCAGCGAGTTGGTGATCGTGAGGTCGCCCTCGTTGTAGATGACCCCGCCCTTCACCGACCCACCGTTGCCACCCCGGCCACCGTCACCGCCATCACCCGCAGCCCCACCCAGGGCACCGTCGCCGCCGGTACCACCCGTCGGGCACTTGACGAGGGGGATGAGGGGGTTGTTGAGCCCCTCGGCGCCCCGGCCACCGGGGCCCCCGGCCCCGCCGCCGCCCCCGGCGCCGCCCGCACCACCGTTGCCCCCGGCGCCACCGAACGCCCTGGCGTTCTCGATGCGCACCGTGGTGAGCCCGACGGTGCCGGAGGTGATCATCAGCGCCGCCCCGCTGGCGTCGCCGCCGGGCTGGCCGTCGGTGGCCGCCTCGGCGTCGCCCCCGACCTCGCCGGCCCCCCCGTCGCCACCTCGGGGCGACGTGAACAGCGACCCCGACAGCAGGCAGTCCGTCGAGGGAGAGCTGCCCCACTCACCCGAGTCGCCGTTGCCGGCCAGGCCGGTACCGGTCCCCGGGGCACCGGCCGCGCCCTGGGCCCGGCCGTTGCTGAGGGCCAGGCCCTTGAGCGTGAGCCTCCCGCCGGTGACGTTGAAGTGCCGGAAGCTGCCCTGGGCGTCGAGCCGGACCCGCTGGGAGGGACCGGTCGTGGTGGCGCCACCGTCGATGGTGACGGCGAGACCGGCGGGGACCTCGATGGGCGCGGTGAGCGCCACGGTGCACGGCTGCGCCCAGGTGACCGTCCCGCCCTCGGCCACCGCGGCGCGAAAGGCCGCGTCGGTGCAGTTGGTCAGGTTCGCCGTCGCCCCCGCCGGTGAGGACGGCGCCCCCACCACCGTCAGCGACCCGACGACCACCGCCGCCACCACCAGACGTGCTGCAACCCGCATCCCCGGACTCCTCGCTGCCACTGCTGCGACGACGTCCTACGGCCGAGCCGGGGCGCACGGCATCCGTAGTCGATTACGTAGACGGGTCGAGGGGGTCGCCGTCGAGGACGACGTGGGTTCGGGCGCCCTACGGGAAGCGGGCGACGGCCCGGGCGCCGTACTCGGCCGAGGCGGCCAGGGAACGGGCGAGCGCCAGGTCACCTTCCGCCGCGACCCGCCCGGCCCAGAAGGCCAACCCATCGGGCTCCGGCGCCCGCCCCAGCAGGTGCTGGTACAGCGCCGTCACCCGGTCGCGCCGCGACTCCAGCGAGCCGTAGAAGCGGGTCGCGACCCACGTCCGGCCGTGGGCGACGGTCGCCGCGACCCAGTAGGCCCGGCCTTCGGCATCGGGCGTCCGGCCGAGGATCGTGGCGTAGAGGGCGTCGACCCAGGTGCCGGCGGTGCCGCCCCGCTGGGCGTAGGACTCGGGGGCGGCGTGGAACGAGGCCGCCACCTGGGCGACGGTGCGGCGGCCGGACCGGATGACGTCGACCCAGTAGGCCCGCCCGGCCGCGTCGGGGGCCCGACCGAGGGTGTCGAGGTAGAAGCCCCGCACGACGGAGCCGACCCACTCGTCGCTGCGGGTCAGCCGGGTCAGCAGCTCGGACCGGCGCCAGCCGGCGTCGAGCCGCCCGACCTCCTGCGCCAGCTCGCTGCTCGTCGGCGCCCGGCCCAGCAGGTCGGTGTAGGCGGCCGTGACGAACGGCGCGCTGGCCGGGTCCGCGCTGGCGCAGGTGGAGGTGCGGTTCACCATCGTCCCGCCGAGCCACGCCGTCACCTCGGGCCAGGGGTACGGAGGCGAATGGCCGGCGCCCGGGAAGGTGAGCATGCGGGCCGGCAGCCCGGCCGCCACCATGGCGTCGTAGGTGGCCACGGCCTGGCGGTAGGGCACGATCAGGTCGTCGTCGCCGTGGAGGAACAGGGCGCCGGCGTCACCGGCGCCGACCAGGGCCGGGTCGCCGGCCCCGGACCGGGCGACCGCCGTGCACACCGCGGAGGAGAACCCGGGGTTGCCGCTCGTCCCCGGGTCGTCGGGGATGGTGGCGGCGACCACGGCCATCACCGCACCGGCCGAGGACCCGCTGACCGCGACCTTGTCGGGGTGGAGGCGGCGCGCCCCGGCCTGCGAGCGGGCCCAGCGGACGGCCGCCTGCATGTCGTGGGTGGCGTCGAGGATCCGCTCCCGCTGGGCCGCGGTCGGCGGGAACCAGATCGGCCCGGCCGCCTCGTCCATCCGGTACTGGATCGAGACCGCCACGTAGCCCCGTTCGGCGTAGCCCCGGGCCACCGAGGCCATGTCGCCCTTGGTGCCGCTCATGAAGCCCCCGCCGTGGGCGAGGACGACGGTCGGCCGGGCCGGCTCGGTGTCACCGGTCGGCTCGTACAGGTCGAGGTGGAGCTGCTGGGTCGCCCCGTGCTCGTCGGGTGCCGCGCCGTAGACCAGGTCACGGGTGACGGTGACGCCGCCGAACACCACGTCGACGTAGCGACGGGCCTCCGGCGCCGACGCCGCCGGGCCGGCCGGGGCGACGGCCGCCGCGACGAGCGTCGCGGTGAGCGCCAGGAAGAGCGTGGCCAGGGTGGTCGAGCGGCCGAGCATCGCTCGACGGTACCCCGTCCGGTCAGAAGTAGATGATGCTCTCGGCCTTGGCCTCGGCCGCGTCGAGGTCGTCGGTGTAGGCACCGGTCGAGAGGTACTTCCAGCCGCCGTCGCACACGATGAAGACGATGACGCCGGAGTCGATCTTCTCGGCGACCTTCACTGCTCCGGCCAGGGCTGCACCCGAGGAGATGCCGGCGAAGACCCCGGCCTCGCTCACCAGGCGGCGGGTCCACTCCAGGCTCTCGCGGGGCCGGACGATGCGCTTGCCGTCGAGCAGGTCGAAGCCACCCCACTTCTCGAACACCGGGGGGATGTAGCCGTCGTCGAGGTTGCGGAGCCCCTCGACCAGCTCACCCGCCGGGGGCTCGACGGCGTACACCTTGACGTCGGCCGGTTCCTCCGGGAGACCAAGCCCGACGT
>CAYQGF010000024.1:496-4789 GCA_964416885.1 uncultured Iamiaceae bacterium | reverse complement strand
ACCTTGACGTCGGGCTTGGTCTCCCGGAGGAACCGGCCGACGCCCATCAGGGTGCCGCTGGTGCCCAGCCCGGCCACGAAGTGGGTGATGTCGGGGACGTCGCGGAGGATCTCCGGGCCGGTGGTCTCGTAGTGCGCCCGGGGGTTGGCCTCGTTGCCGTACTGGTAGAGGAAGACCCACTCGGGGTGCTCGTCGGCCAGGGCCTGGGCCCGGCGCACCGCCCCGTTCGACCCCTCGGCGCCGGGCGACAGGATCACCTCGGCGCCGAAGACCTCGAGGAGCTGGCGGCGCTCGATCGACACGTTCTCGGGGAGGACGATCTTCAGCGTGTAGCCCCGGGTGCGGCAGATCATGGCCAGGGCGATGCCGGTGTTGCCCGACGACGGCTCGATCAGGGTGGCGCCGGGCTTGAGGGTGCCGTCGGCCTCGGCCTCGTCGATCATCTGGCGGGCGATCCGGTCCTTCACCGAGCCGGCCGGGTTGCCGCCCTCCAGCTTGGCCAGGATGCGGACGTTCGGGTTCGGGCTCAGCTGCGAGACGTCGACGATCGGCGTGTTGCCGATGAGCTCGGTGATCGAGGAGTAGACGGCCACGGGGGCTCCGGGTGGATCGCGGGGACGTCCACCCGGAAACCCGAGTGGACCACTCAACAATCTAACCGGCTGCGCCGCCCGATCCCCTCCCCGGGGCCACGACGACCTGCTCCTCCCGGATCGTCCGCCCGTCGAGCAGGAACGACCGCAGCACGGGCGTGGCGTCGCGGAGTGACACGATCACGTAGTGCCAGCCCTCCAGGAGGGGGTTGTCGGCCCGGTCGACGTCGGTGGGCGAGGGCCAGGCCTCGGAGTGGGTGTGGCTGTGGGCGACGCCGACGGTCCACCAGCCGTTGGGGTCGAACACCGCCTCGGCCGCGACGAAGCCGTCGGGCCCGATCGCGTAGGTGCGCGACGAGGCATCGGCGTTCCGGGCCGGAACGAAGGCCTCGACCCGGGCGATCGGCAGGCCGTCGGGGTCGGTGCCGGGCAGGACGTCGCCTCCCAGCAGCCCGCAGGCCTCGTCGGGGAACCCACCCAGGGCATGGGCGACGATCAGCTCACGGGCACCCGGGTCCAGATACAGCATCGGACCTCACGGTACCGGGCAGTACGGTCGGGGCCCCATGCCCCCCGGACGACCCAACGACGGCACCACCGTCGTCGCCACCAACCGCGTCGCTCGGCGCGACTACGAGATCCTCGACACCTGGGAGGCCGGGGTCGTCCTGCGCGGCGCCGAGGTCAAGGCCCTGCGGGAGGCCAAGGTCCAGCTGGCCGACAGCTACGCCCGCCTGGTCGACAACGAGCTGTGGGTGTTCGGGGTCGGCATCACCGCCTACTCCCACGCCTCGACCCAGGTCCCGCCCGAGCCGCTCCGGGACCGCAAGCTCCTCCTCCACCGGGAGCAGATCGACCACATCCGCGACCGCCTGGCCCGGGAGCGGCTCAGCCTCGTCCCCCTCTCGCTCTACTTCAAGGGCAGCCACGTCAAGCTCGAGCTGGGCCTCGGCCGGGGCCGCCGCCAGGTCGACAAGCGCCAGGCGATCGCCGCCCGCGACGCCGACATGGAGGCCCGGCGGGCCATGGCCCGCGGCGCCGCCCGCAACGCGGCCCGGAGCGCGTCCTCCGACTGACCACGTCGGGTCCGCGTCGACCACGGGGGCGGGTGCGAACATGCGGCGGTGCGGATCACCGACCTGGCCCTCGGAGGGGACGGACCGCACGGCGACGACGACGCGCCCGCGCTGATCGGGCCCGAGGTCACCGTCACCCGGGGCGAGCTCCGGGAGGAGGTGCGCGCCCTCGCCGGGGCCATCGCCGGCATCGTCCCGCCCGGGGGCCGGGTCGCGGTCGCCGCCGACGGTCGGGTCGCGGTCGTCGCCCTGCTCCTCGCCATCCCCGCCGCCGGTCGCATCGCCGTCCCGCTCAACGTCCGGCTGACGACCGACGACCTGATGGACCAGGTCGGCCGGTGCGGGGCGAGGGTCCTGGTCGCCTCGGCGGAGGAGGCCGCCCGGCTGACGACCGCGACCGACCGACCCGCCTGCCTGGAGACGGTGGTCGGCCTCGACCACGGCGCCGGCGACATCAGCCTCGCCACCCTGGCTGCCGCCCCCGGTCGCCACGGTCCGGGGCCGGCGTCCGGTCCCGACGACCCGGCGTGGGTGATCTTCACCAGCGGCACCACCGGCCGGCCCAAGGGCGTGGTGCTCACCGGGACCGGCCTCGCCGCTGCGGTCGGCACCACCGCTGCGGCCCGGCCCCTGGCCGACGACGACGTCTACCTCTACCCGTTCCCGCTGTACCACGTCTCGGCCTACAACGTGCTCCACGCCCTGCACCGTGGTCGCCCGGTGGTGCTCCCCCGCCGCTTCGACGCCGCCGAGGTCGTCCGGCTGGTCGCCGAGCACGGGGTCACGGCGATGTCGTTGGCCCCCACGATGCTGCGGATGCTGCTCGACCACGTGGCCGCCGTCGGGGCGCCGGCGCGGGAGGCGCTGGCCGGGGTGCGGACGATCGCCTACGGCGCGGCCCCGATGCCCGGGGCCCTGCTGGTCGAGGCGAGCGAGGTCCTCGGCGTCGGCTTCGCCCAGGGCTACGGCATGACCGAGCTGTCCGGGAACGCGGTCTTCCTGTCCCCCGACGACCACCGCCGGGGGCTGGCCGGCGAGGAGCGGCTGCTGCGGGCCGCGGGACGGCCGGGGCCGGGGGTCGAGCTGCGACTGGTCGGCGACGACGGCCCCGACCTGCCCGTGCCGACCGGTCGGCCCGGTGAGGTGTGG
The DNA here is from genome assembly GCA_964416885.1 of uncultured Iamiaceae bacterium. GTDB lineage: Bacteria > Actinomycetota > Acidimicrobiia > Acidimicrobiales > Iamiaceae > Iamia. Next base: position 1,971 of record CAYQGF010000024.1, on the reverse strand, counting down.
GTGCGGGCCGCCCAGGTCTGCGCCGGCTACTGGGACGACCCCGAGGCCACCGCGGCGACGATCGTCGACGGCTGGCTGCGGACCGGCGACATCGGCCGCCTCGACGCCGACGGGCTGCTCACGATCGTCGACCGGGCCAAGGACATCATCATCACCGGCGGCGAGAACGTGGCCTCCCGGGAGGTCGAGGACGCCCTCGGCGACCACCGGGCGCTGGCCCAGGTCGCCGTGGTGGGGGTCCCCGACGACCGGTGGGGCGAGGCCGTCGCCGCGGCCGTCGTGCTCCGTCCGACGTTCGCCGACAGCGCCACCCTCCGGGCCGAGGTCGAGCAGCACGCCGCCGGCCGCCTGGCCCGGTTCAAGGTCCCCAAGCGCATCGTGGTCCTCGACGCCCTCCCGGTGAACGCCACGGGCAAGGTCGACAAGGTCGCGATTCGCGCTCGTCTGGCCGACGGCTGACGCCCCTACACTGAGCCGGCCCTCGTCGCGAGGGCTCGCTGGTTCCTTGACATCTCCATCCAGCACATACGGGGCTGACCGGTTTCGACGTCGGGTCAGTGACCCCATCGTGCGACCGGACTTGCTCAGAGTCCTAAAACGGGGCACCCAAAGAAGCGCCGATACGGACGACTTCGCCCTCGCCGCCTGATCTAACCATCAGGTAGCAAGGGTCATCGCGACCCCTCGCGGGGCACGCGGGGCCAGACCACGACAGCCCGGCAACAGAAGTCGTGGTGGACGGCGGGAGAGACCGCTGACCGCAGGGAAAGACCGCTGACCGCTCGGAAAGACGGGCCGGTGCCGCAAGGCAGCCCACCCGGGGGCGCACCAGCCGTAGAGGTGCGGGCACGGGAATGGTCGTAGCGCGGTCGGCGATCGCCTGACGGACGGGGGTTCGATTCCCCCCAGCTCCACGACGCGCCGGCCCGGCCCGGCTCCGGCCGCTGGCCGGTGTCGATCCGGGTAGCGTCCCGGTCGGTGACGGGTTGGAAGCAACTGGCCGGGGTCCTGGCGTCGATCGGGGTGTTGGTCGCGGTCTGGATCGCCCTGGCGCCGATCTCGGTGGACGCTCCCCATGCCGACGGGCGCTGTGGCCCGCCGCTGGTCCGGCTGGCCGCCCGGGCCCACGTCGACGACCCCAACGAGCAGGCGATCATCGACCGCTGCGAGGAGGCCGCGGCCGGGCGCCTGGCGCTGGCCGGGCTCGCCGTCGTGGCCGGAGGGGCCGGCTTCGTGGCGGCCCGGATGATCGGGCGTCGGCGGGCCCACGTCCTGCGGACCCGGCGCTGGGAGGCGCGGGTCGCGCGTGAGGGGCCCGAGTCCGACTGACGTCCTCGCCATCACCGCGAACTTTGAGTGCTTTGTTCCGCGGGGCGGTCTTTTCCGCTCAAAGTTCGGGGGTTGGGGGCGGGGCGGGGCGTGGTCAGGAGAGCTCGTAGAGGGTGGGGGCACGGCCCCGGCCGTGGTGGTCGGGC
>CAYQGF010000024.1:0-486 GCA_964416885.1 uncultured Iamiaceae bacterium | reverse complement strand
GCGGCGCAGCGTCCGTGGGTCCGCGCCGCTTTCGCGAGCCTGACCGCCGGGCTGGTCGGGGCCGGGGCCGTCCGGGTGGTCGGACGCCGACGGGACCGGCTGGCCCGCGCCCGGCGTCGGGACCGGGCCGGGCGCGACGCCGCCCTCCGGGGCTGACGGCTCAGGCCAGCTCGTAGAGGGTGGGGGCGCGGCCGCGGCCGTGGTGATCGGGCTTGGGGCCCAGGCTGCGGGCCCGGCCGGCCTCGATCAGCTCGTCGACCGCCTTGCGGACGGTCTGGGGCGACCCGCCCCCGGCCTCCCGGGCCACGTCGGCCAGGGTGAACTGCTTGGGCAGGCGCTGGGTCGCGGCCTTCAGCTCCTCGATCGAGACCTTGGGCGCCCGGCCCCCGGCACCCGCACCGGTCCTCGTCGAACGGCGACCCCCACGACCACCGCCGATGCCCGCCCGGCGCAGCACCTCGTCGGGCACGCCGGCGGCCTGGAAGG
>CAYQGF010000023.1:0-20111 GCA_964416885.1 uncultured Iamiaceae bacterium | reverse complement strand
TCACCTGGCAGGTGCCGGTGCGGAGGTTGCTGGCCTCGAAGTGGACCTCGACCGGGCCGAGGAAGGAGTAGCCCTCCTCCCGGGCGTGCTCCCGGGCCGCCTCCGCCAGCTCCCGTTGGAGGCTCTCGGCCACCCCGGCCAGCGCGGCATGGTCCTCGGCGCTGAGGTAGACGGCGAAGGCGTTGGGCACCACGGTGCGACCCCGGACGTCGATCGAGCGGCTGGTGTCCATCTCCCGGACGAGGCGGCGGCCGATCTCGACCGGGCGGATGCTCGACTGGAACGCGCGCGAGAAGGTGCCCTCGACGGCCTGCTCCAGCCGGCGTTCGAACCCCTTCAGGCTCATGCGGACCCCTTCGGACTCACGGCGCCAAGATACCGGTACCGCCCCGGTCGTCCCGGTGCCGCCCGGACCGGGCCCTCCCCGTTCGCTCCGTTCTCGGTGCACGATCGGTCGCTCTGCGACGTCTCCTGCACCAAGAACGGGACGGCCGTGCACGAGAACGAGGTGGGGCGAGGAAGGATGGACGGCGTGCAGCCCTGGCCCGCGCCGTCCGGCCCCCCGTCCGGGTGGCCCGCTCCACCGCTGCCGCCCGGGCCGCCCGTCGCTCCGGTGGGGGAGGGGGAGCGGGAGTGGGTCGTCGACGCGCTGCGGGCGGTGGCGCTCCTCGGCATCGTCGTGGTGAACGTGGCCGCCTACCGCCGGGGCGTCGGGCCCTCGTTGGCCGCCGCGGACGGCCCGGTCGGGGGCGAGTCGTCACCGTTCACCATCGGCCTGGCCGCCCTGACCGAGGGCCGCTTCTACCCGCTGTTCTCGTTCCTGTTCGGATGGGGCTTCGCCGTCCAGTCCCGCCGCGCCCGGGACCGGGGCCGGTCGGTCGTCGGGCCGTGGCTCCGCCGGTGCCTGGCCCTGCTCGTCCTCGGCGTGCTCCTCTTCGACGGGGACATCCTGGTCACCTACGCCGTCATCGGTGCCTTCCTCCTCGTGCTCCAGACGGTCCCGGCCCGCTGGTTGGCCGCCCTCGGCACCGCCCTCGTCGTGGCCCAGGCCCTGTTCACGACGGCGCTCGTCGCGCTGGGGGCCGCGCTGACCGGTGGCCCCGACGGTGACCCGCTCGCCACCGTCCGGGCCGAGGCCCGCCAGCGCCTCGCCGACGATGCCGCCGTCTACGCCCACGGGTCGTTCCTCGACGTGGCCCGCCTCCGGGTCGAGCGCCTCGTGCTCGAGGTGCCCCTCGGGCTGCTGACCGTCGGCGGCACGGTCGCCGGGATGATGGTGCTCGGCCTGGCCGCGGCCCGGGCCGGCTGGGTCGACGTCGACCGCTGGCCCGCCTGGCTCCGCGCCGCGGTGGTGCCGGCCTGGGTGGTCGGGCTGGCCCTGTCGGTGCCGGCGGCGGCCCTCGACGCCGACCTGGTGCTCGGCACCGACGACCCTCGCACCGCCGCGACCGGTTGGCTCGGCTACTCGCTCCTCGGGCCGCTCGTCGCCCTGCTGTGGGCCGGGGCGATCCTCCGTCTGGCCCGGGCCCCCGTCGTCGGGTGGGCGCTGCGGGCCGTCGCTCCGGCCGGACGGATGTCGCTCACGCTCTACCTCTCCCAGTCGCTCGTCGCCTCGTTCGTGTTCAACGGCTACGGCCTGGGGTGGGGCACCGAGGTCGGCATCGGTGTCGCGGTGGCGATGGCGGTCGGCTTCTGGGCGCTCCAGGTCGGGTTGGCCATCCTGTGGTTCCGGGCCTTCACCATGGGCCCGCTGGAGGCGGTCGTCCGGGCGTTCGCCTATCTCCGCTGGCCGGGCATGCGTCGGCGGCGCTAGCGTCGGCGTCTCCACTCGGGCGAGTGGCGGAATTGGCAGACGCGCTGGATTCAGGTTCCAGTGTCCGAAAGGACGTGGGGGTTCAAGTCCCCCCTCGCCCACCAGACCCGACCAGAACCCCCTGCCCGGCAGGGGGTTCTGTCGTCTCCGGGGCCCGATCTCCGCCCGATGCCCGGCTCGGTGTCGGGAGTGGTCGCCGAGGCGGGGCCGGCGCAAGGTCGGGGCCCGGGGGATCGGGCGTCGGACTAGGTTCGCGCTGGTGGGTGCGGGGATGACCGACGTTCACGCGTCCGTGTCCCCTCACGTCGGCCGGGTCTTCGGCCGGGAGGCCGAGGTCCGACGCCTGGTCGCGCTGCTGGAGCCCGGGGTGCCGGCGCTGGTCACGATCACCGGGCGAGGTGGCGTCGGCAAGACGGCCTTGGCCGCGGAGGTGGTCCGAGCGCTCGACGGTCCCACGCCGTGCACGTGGGTCCCCCTGGCCGGGGTCATCGACCCCAAGCTGGTGGTGTCGGCCATCGCCACCGCGCTCGGCGCGTCGCCCCAGCCGGGCGCCGACGTCACCGACGTGGTGCTCGCCGAGCTGCGCCATGGTTCCCCCCTGCTGGTGCTCGACAACGCCGAGCACCTGCTCGCCGCCGCTCCGGTGCTCGGCGACCTCCTCGCCCGGAGCCCGGCGCTCCGCATGCTGGTCACCAGCCAGGCGCCGTTGCGGCTGCAGGCGGAACGAGTGATCGCGCTGGCGGCCCTCCCCCTTCCGTCGGTGGAACCCGGGACGTCCCCCGAGGAGCTGGTCGAGCAGCCGGCGGTGGCGGCCTACTGCCAGCGGGCGGCCGCGGTCGATCGCTCCTTCGTCCTCACCGACGCCAACGCCGACGCGGTGGTGGAGCTGTGCCGACGCCTCGAGGGGCTGCCCCTCGCGATCGAGCTGGCGGCGGCCCGGGCCGCGACCCTGCCGGCGGGAGCGATCCTCCCCCGGCTCGGTGACGCCGGCCTGGGGGTCCTGCAGCGGGACCGGGCCGACGTCCCGATGCGGCACCACGGGGTCCGGGCGGCCATCGGCTGGACCTACGACCTGCTCGACCCCGGCGAGCAAAGGGCGCTGCGCCACCTCTCGGCCACCGTCGGGACCATCGGCCTCGATGCCGCCATCGAGCTGATCCACGGCGAGCGCGACGACGACCCGTCGGGGTCCCGGGCGCTCGACGAGCTCTCGGCCCTGGTCGACTTCCACCTCGTCGACCCCCTACCGGGGGCCGATCCCCCGCGCTTCTCCCTGCCCGACTCGATCCGGGCCTACGGCCGGGCGGAAGCCTCCCGGCTCGGCGAGGAGGGTCGGATCGAGCGTCTCCGCATCCGCGTGCGCGCCCGTCAGGCGCGCACGGCGGCCGAGGGCACCGAGACGGGCCGGGCGGAGCAGCTCGTCGTGGCGATCGAGGCCGACCGGGACGACCTGCTCGCGGCGCTGGGTGCCGCGACCGACCTCGGCCTGGCCGACGATGCCCTCGACCTCGCTCGCGGCCTCGGCGCCTACTGGGACCTGCGCGGGTACGGATCGGCCCAGGCCGAGCTGCTGGAGGCCGCCCTCGAGCTCAGTGAGCGGACGAGCGCCGACCCGTCCCGGCGCGCCAACGCCACCCTGTGGTCGGCCTTCCTGGGGGTGCGCCACCTGCGCGACGTCGACCAGTCCACGATGGTCGAGAGGATCGCCCGGGCCGAGGACCTGGCGACGCTCGCCGACGACGCCGCGGCCCGGTTCCACGCCCAGTGCGTGCGGTTGCTGGTCGCGCCGTACACCGGCGACGTCGTCGGAGCCGTGGCCGCCACCGAGGAGGGCCTGCGCCTGGCCGAGGAGCACGGCAACGAGGGGTGGCGCTCGATCATCCAGGTGTGGGCCGGGATGCTCGCGCAGGTGGGGGGCGACGAGGAACGAGCCGTCGAGCTGGGCATGGCGGCGCTGGAGGGCGCTCGCCGCAGCGGAGACCGGGAGACCGTGCTGCGGGCGGTCATGCTCCTCGGCCCCCTCGCCGATCGGTTCCCCGACCGGGTCCGGGGCCTGCCCTCGACCGAGGAGGCGATCGTGCTGGCCCGGGACCTGGGCCTCGCCTTCTACGAGGCCTTGCTGGTGCTCCGCCGGACCGAGGAGGCCCTGCGGGTCGCGGACGTGGAGGGGGCCCTGCACTGGATGGCCGCGACGCTCGAGATGGCGCGCACCATGGTGAGCTCGCCGGTCGTGGGCTTCGACCTGATCGCACTGGTCCGCACCGCTGATGCCTGCGGCGACCCTGGTCACGCCGCCTTCTTCCACGGGACGATCGAAGGATCCCTCCCCTTGATCGAACGGTTCCTGCCCGAGGCCCAGGTGGCGAAGTACCGGACGGTGGTCGAGGCCGTTCGAGCGACCCTCGGCGACGAGGAGTTCGACCGACAGGTGCACCTCGGGGCCCAGCTGAGCTGGGGCGAGGCCGTGGAGCAGGCGATCACCTACGTCGCGTCGCACGCGCCGGGCGACGGAGAGCCGGGCGAGACCGCCGCTCGGCCCGGGTCTCCTCCTGCACCGATCCCGACCCCGCTGACCGCCCGTCAGATGGAGGTGCTCCGCCTGCTGGCCAGGGGGTTGGCGAACAAGGAGATCGCCGTCGAGCTGGGGCTGCGGCCCAAGACGGTGATGCACTACACGACGGCGATCTACCGATCCCTCGGCGTCCGGGGCCGCACCGAGGCGACCGCGGCGGCGTTCCGCATGCACCTCGTCGACTGACAGCCCGGTCCCGGTCGCGACCGCCAGACCGGGGACATGGGCATATGCCCAGGTATCGCCGGCCCGAGGGGTGTGGTCCACTCCGTCCGACCCGCGTGGTGCGGCCGTCGGAGAGGGAGCGCGACATGACGAACAGCTCAGGCAGCAGCGCGGGCCCGCGGCGCACCGGGCCGGAGCGCCCTTCCGGGAGGGTCGGGTTGGGCGTGATGCTCGTCGTCGCCGCGCTCCTCCCGCTCGTCGTGGTGACGACCCGACCCCAGGTCGCCGAGGCCCAGGCTCCCGCGGCGACCCCCCACATCTTCCAGGCCGACGCCGACGGCCTCATCCCCAACCGACGGCCGGCGAACGTCGCGTTCCTCGGCGTGAGCGACGGCGTCATCCGGGTCGAGGACAGCCGAGAGGCGACGGCCGGGGCCGAGCACGGCTTCGCCGTGCCGCCCGAACCGAACACGATGCAGCAGGTCCTGAAGCAGGCGACCTGGGGAGAGGCCGGCAGCGGTGAGGTCGTCGACACCGCCATCGGTTTCCTCACGAGCTACTCCAGCCCCGAGCTGGTGGTGCTCCGGGGGTCGTCGGGTCGGTGGACGGACCGGGACGAGACGGTCCCGATGTCGCTCACCTGGCATGGCGCCCAGGAGGACGGATTCGCGCAGGCGACGGAGGTCCCGCTCGACGGCGTGGGTCAGGGGGAGGCACCGGTCGGCGTCGAGATCGTGAACAACGGCAACGACAGCACGTACCTGGTGCTGGCCACCGATCGTGCCCTGTACGCCTTCACCAGCGGTGAGGACGCCGGTGAGGTGCGGTTCGAGCAGCGCTTCGTCAAGACGTACGGCTCGAACGAACGGGTCCTCGGCATCCATCACTCGCCCCGGTGGGCGGCGAGCCCGGCCGAGCAGTTCCAGCTGCCCGCCCTCCAGTCGGAGGTGTTCGGGGTCTTGCTCGCATACCCCCAGCAAGAGGTCCTGGGATTGGATCTGACCCGCGTCCATTTCGTGGGATCGGGCGGCTTCGTGTCGATGGCTGAGGTCTTCCCGATCACCTCGTTGGACCTCGGCGTCCTCTCGCAGAGCTTCCGCTACAGGGGTGAGGCCACCGGCGGAGACGTCCGGTACAGCCTCTCGCAGACCCGCGTTCGCGTCGCAGGAGGCTCCGCCGAGCAGTCGGTCAGCCAGGAGGTGCGGGTGGACGTGAACCTGACGACCTCGGACCACGGGGTTCGCTCCACGGAGCAGTGGTCCGGTCGGACGTCGGCGATGGGCGAGGCGGGGAACCCCCACAACCTTCCCCCCACGACGCTGCGGAGGGTGTCGGCCTCGACGTGCGGGGACCTGGCGACCGGTTTCGACGCGGTCTACTTCCGCAACAGCGTGCGGACGGTCGAGGCCGATAGCTTCCCGGTCGAGGCCCACGTGATGTGTGCATCGTCCGGCGGCGGGGGTGGAGTGGTCGTCGGCGGCTACGACCAGGTCTTGTCGTCAGGGCTCCGAGCGGTCCCGCAGGTCGAGGTGGACGCCGGTGCGGGTGGGGTGGTCGTCCAGCCGCAGATCTCCCTGAGCCTCCCGTGCCTCGAGCAGATCCGCTACGCGCTCCGGCTCCAGAACCCGATGCAGTCGGGCGACTCCTCGCCGGCGAGCATCCTCGCCGCGTTGCACTCCGACTCGGAGTACATGCGTGACACCAGCGGGTGGCGCAACACCTACCGATGTTCGGCGATGGTCCCCGCCAACGACTGGCCGTTCTCGACCACGCACGGCTCCGCGGGGAACGTCCAGGCGACCATCTCGGCACCGGTCGCTCCCCCAGACGCCGAACCGCTCGGACCGCGGTCGGTGGCCACCGGCGCCGAGATCGTGACCCGCTCGCTCCAGGTGCCACCCCCGTCCGGCTCCGGTCCCACGCAGGCCTATCCGCCGATCGAGTGGCGGTCGTCCGAGGCGCGGACGGTGCTGCCCACCCCTGACGGCGCCCCGGCGGGCATGTCACCGGGGATCTTCCTGAACCGACTGCCGTCGACCGACGTGGTCGAGATGGTCAGGCTCACCGGCGCCTCCGCGAGCTGCGGCCGGTTCCCACCGACCGACGGACAGGAGCAGGGGGATCGGCTGCCCGGGGAGCAGCCCGGGGACATCTGCACACCGACATCCGCGCTGGGCGGCCCCATCCCGATCGCGGTGATGGCCGCGCCCCCGTACGTGCAGGGCACCGGCCAGTCGGCCCAGATCACCCCGGAGTTCGCCAACGGCACGAGCGCGACGCAGGAGGCATCGAGGTCCACGTCGACCTCCGTGGGCGTCTCGCTCGAGGTGGAGACGGGCGTCGAGTTCGACGCCGGTGTGGCGAAGGTCGAGGTCAACGCCACCGTCGGGGTCGGGTACGAGCGCCAGACCGAGTCCTCGACCTCCGAGGCCCTGACGGTCAGCAAGGCCATCGGGTACGGCGGCTCGCTCACCAACGACACGATCGTGACCAACAACGTCCGCTACCTCGAGTACCGCGGGGTCGTCGAGAGCGACAGCGTCGGGGTCGCCACCGGGCAGGAGACGGTGATCCGCGTGCCGATCGGGAACGTCGTCACCTCCCAGGCCCTTCCCGACCTCCTGGCCAACGCCGAGACGGCCAGGTGGTGGAGGCCGGACGGGCCCTTCGGCGCCGGGCTCCGGGGCATCCTCACCCACGTGCCGGGCATGCCGGGGACCTACCTCGGGGCCAGCTCCGATCCCGACGCCGAGCTCAACGACTACTGCATCGGCGACCTCGACCCGCAGCAAGGGGTCCAGGAGGTCCGCAGGGGCACCCCGGCGGCGTCGAACCCCTTCCTCGGGGTCCGGTCCGACCTCGATGCGCTCCCCCAGATCCTCACCGGCGTCTGGGGGGCCGCGACCGCTGGCGACGACGTCACCACGCAGCGCTCCAACATCGAGTTCGGCACCGAGTTCTCCGACAGCTTCCTCGAGTCGAACACCATCTCCGCGTCCGTCGCCCTGGAGGTCAAGGCCGGGGCGTTCGGAGGATCCGTGTCGGTCAAGCCGACCGTGTCCGCGGCGGGCTCGTGGGGCAGCTCGTTCAGCTCCTCGCTCGGGACCGACACCGTCTTCTCGGGCTCGGTCGGGTCGATCCCCGACGCCCGGCTGCAGAGCGAGCAGTTCGGCTGGCGCATGTTCGTCTGCAAGCGCGAGATCGCGCCCGGGCTCCCGGTGTGGGTCCAGGGCTACCAGGTGCGCGAGTACGGGGGCGTCTACCGGGAGCGAGGAGCGTCGGCCCCCAGGGACCTCGGAGCGGTCACGATCGACGGGCCACGCCGGTCGGAGGTGGTGAGCACCACCCCCGAGCTCCGCTGGAGCCAACCGGTCGGCACCGTGGACCACTACGACGTCGAGGTCGAGGCGGTGGGCCGGCCGGACGCCAGGGAGTTCGCCGCCCCGGCGGTCGACGGCTCCGGCACCGTGCTCGCAGGATGGCCCGCGGTGTCGCGCCGCACCCCCTCGACCTCCTTCACCGTGCCCGGCGACCAGGCCCTGCACCCGAACCAGCTGTACCGGTGGCGGGTGGTGTCCAACAACTTCTTCCACCGGAGCGAGACGAGCGCATGGGCGTACTTCGTCACCCGGAGCCGGCCCCCGACGGCCACCGACCAGGCGGTGAGCACCCCGGTCGACACCCCCAAGGCCATCACCTTGACCGGGAGCGACCCCGAGGGCGGCCCGCTCACCTACGCGGTGGTGACACCGCCGGCGCACGGCACCTTGAGCGGGACGCCACCCCTGCTCACCTACACACCGGAGGCGGGACGCACCGGCGAGGACTCGTTCACCTTCACGGTGTCGGACGAGGCGCAGAGCGCGACCGGCACGGTGACGATCTCCGTGGACCCGGTGCCGGTCGGAGACGGGTGGCTGCCCTTCGGCTCCTGGTCCGACGCCACCGATCAGCTCCACCAATGGTTGATCGGGCGCTCACCCACCGAGGCCGAGCGGGCCCTGTGGGTGGACCGGTTCACGGCGGGGACCCACACCCTGCCGGACCTGGTGGTGGCGTTGCGGGCGAGCACCGACAACGTCGACGTGGTCGACCCGGTGGTGCGTTTGTACTCGGCGTACTTCCTGCGCATCCCCGATCGCGACGGCATCCACTACTGGACCGACCGGTTGCGGCGGGGGACGTCGTTGAAGTGGGTGGCCGACTTCTTCGCGGCGTCCGCCGAGTTCCGGCGGCGCTACGGGTCGCTGTCGGACCGCCAGTTCGTGGAGCGGATCTACCAGAACATCCTGGGTCGACCCGGTGAGCGGGCCGGGGTGGACTTCTGGACCGAGCAGCTGGCCTCGGGCCGACGCAGCCGTGGCTGGGTGATGATCGGGTTCTCCCAGTCGCCCGAGTACCAGGACGCGCAGCGGGCGAACGTCGATGCCGCCGCCCTGTGGATCTCGCTCGGCGACATCACGCCCAGCGTGGCCCAGCGCAACGTGGTGGCCCAGGCGCTCCGGGCCGGGGTCCCGCCTGCCCTCGTCGTGCGCGACCTGCTGCGGGACCCCGCCGTCGCCGCCCACGTCGCCCGCTGACCCGGACCGGTCAGGGGGGGGGTTCGCTCGTCGACGGGTGGAGCGAGGCAGGCTTGGGGGTGTGGCGACGGGACCGATGGCGATGGCGGACCTGTTCGCCGGGGCGGGAGGGCTGAGCCTCGGGTTCGCCGCCGGCGGGTTCCGGCCCGTGGTCGCGGTCGAGGCCGATCCCGACGCGGCCGCGACCTACGCCGCCGCCCACCCCGACACCGACCTGCTCGTCGGGGACATCGCCGAGGTCGACCCCACACCGTGGCGGGGGCGCATCGACCTGGTGGCCGGGGGGCCGCCGTGCCAGCCGTGGAGCCTCGGCGGGCTGCGCCGGGGAAGGGCCGACCCCCGGGACGGGATCCCCCAGTTCCTCCGCGTCGTGGCCGAGCTCCGGCCCCGGGCGGTGGTGATGGAGAACGTCGCCGGTCTGACCCGGGGCGGGGCCCGGGCCGCGTTCGACGACGTCCTGGCCGCGCTGGCCGACCTCGGCTACACCGTCGACCACCGGGTCCTCCAGGCCGCGGACCACGGGGTGCCGCAGCGGCGGGAGCGGTGCTTCGTCGTCGGCCTGGCCGACCCCCGGGCCGCCGCCGCCTTCGCCTGGCCCACCCCGACCCACGGTCCCGGCCGGCGCCGTCCCCACCGCCCGGTCGGCGAGGTGGTCGCCCCCGAGCCCGTCGGGGCCGCCAACGGCAGCATCGTCACCTACGCCCGCCGACCCTCGCTGCGACCGGACCCCTACCACGGTCAGGTCTTCAACGGCGGCGGCCGTCCCCTCGACCTGGCCCGCCCGGCGCCGACCCTCCTCGCCTCGATGGGGGGCAACAAGACGCCCTGGGTCGACCGGGACGGGATCGTCCCCGACTACCACCGTCATCTGGTCGACGGCGGCCCGCCCCGCCACGGCACCGTCCCCGGTGCCCGACGCATCACCGTCGCCGAGGCGGCCGCCATCCAGACCTTCCCCCCGTCGATGCGGTTCGCCGGCGCCCGGTCGTCGCAGTACCGCCAGATCGGCAACGCCGTCCCGCCCCGCCTGGCCGAGGCCGTCGCCAGTCGGGTCCGGGCCGCGCTGGAGGCCTGAGGCGCGGCGAGGAGGCGTCGACGGCCGCGTCCACCCGATACCCGATACGCGTCACCCGTTGTCGGTGTAACTTCCGATGTCGGGGGAGGCGTCAGCAGGCTCATCCCCCCTCAGTCAGCGACCAGGGGGGGCCGCCATGACCAACGTCACGCAAGACGAGATGCCGTACTACGACGCGGTGACGCAGGGAGGCGTCGTCGGAGGCGACACGGGCGACCAGACCGCCGCCACCAACGCGGCCCTCGTCGCGGCCACGGCGGTGAACAAGCCGCTCTACTTCCCACCGGGGACGTACCGGTTCGAGTACATCGTCTCCGTCCCGGAGGGCTGCCCAGGGATCATCGGCGTGCCGGGGAGTCCCGCCTGCACTTCGTGCCCGACATCGTCAAGCAGCCGCACACGCGCTATGGCATCGCTGTCTCCCTCACCGGTGACTGGGCCGGCCCGGTGATGTTCGACGGCCTGGTGATCCACGGCGACGAGGTGCCATGGGACAGCAACCCGCTGACCCACCCCCTCGCCGTCGGTGGCACGGGCACGCTGCACGACCTCACCGTGCGGAACTGCGAGTTCTTCCACTTCCTCTGGATCGGCATCTTCTTCGGTGGCAACACGCTCGTCCGGCGCTTCAGCGTCACCGACACCACGTTCCACGACATCCACACCCCGGGGATGGACCCCGAGCACACCTGGGGCGGTACCGGTGCGACGGCGATGCTCCCGGGGCCCTCGGAGGACGGTCTGTTCGCCCACAACGAGGTCTGGAACGTCGGCGTCGGCGACGGCAAGGGCGAGTGGGGCCTCTACGCCAGCCGGCCTGCCGATCGCCTCCGGATCATCGGGAACGCGTTCAGGTCGATGAACGGTGGCCTCAAGTTCGAGGACGACGTCGAGGGCTCCTTCTACCGGGCGGTGGTGGTCGGCAACACCTTCGACGACATCTGGAGCAACCAGGGGATGCAGCTCAACGGCCTGCGGGACGCCACCGTCACCGGGAACGTGGTGCGGATGGCGCAGGCCAACGTCGCCCAGGCCATCCACCTCTACAACTGCCGCCGCGTGGTGGTGAGCGACAACGTGATCGACCGCAACGGCGGGGGGATCGAAGGGGCTGCTCGCGGCATCATGGTCAACACCGCGGGCCAGGCGATCACGATCGCCGACAACGTCCTGTTCGGCTGGCCCACCGGGGCCTGGGGCAACGCCTACCCCATCTCGGTGGCCGGGGGGAACCACGCCACCAACATCGTCCGCGGGGTGACCATCAGCGGCAACCAGATCAGCGGGGTGGACGGCGCCGCCATCACCCAGGGCGGGATCCACGTCTCCCGGGCCGGGGTCGGCGAGACCAGCGGCGTGGCCGTCGTCGGCAACACGGTGTTCGACAACTCGGCATCCGGGGCCATCCGCTACACCAACGTCGCCGACGGCACCATCAGCGACAACCTGGTCGTCGGGTCGGGCGTCATCAACATCTCCGACGAGTCGACGGGGCTCCTCGTGTCGGGGAACACCGCGCCGACGATCCTGGTGCAGGGCCACGACCACACCGTGCGCGGGAACCGCGCCCTGGTCCGGCATCGGGTGCTGCTCGACCTCGCCACCAACTGCGTGGTGGCGGGCAACGGCACGACCCCGGTCGCCACCCTCACCACCAACGCCACCACCTTGCGCCTCGACGCCTCCGACACCTTCGTGTTCGCCTACACGGCGGCCCGCACCATCGTCGGCATCAACCCCATGTACGCCTTCGTCGGCGAGACCAAGACCTTCCTGGCCACCGGCACCTACCCCCCGACCTTCCAGCAGGGGGCGGTGTTCAAGCTGGCCGGCTCGGTGGACTTCGTCATGGCCGCGGGCGACGTGCTGGTGCTCCAGCAGATCGCGCCCGACGTCTGGTACGAGGTCGGCCGGACCGTCGCCTGAAGGGTCGTCGAGCCAGGAGGTATCGACGTCCGGGCCGGCCCGCGGTCGGACACGGTGACCGGACGGCGCTCGTCGCCTTCCGTACGCTCGCCCCATGCGGGGAACGGTGCTCACGTTGGTGCTCGCGATCCTGCTCGCCGGGTGCGGGACGGGACGCGAGATGGCCGACCCGGTCGACCCCGGCGACGACGGCCCGGTCGGGGCCCGGGTGGTGGTCGGGACGGCCCTCGCCGGCGGGTCCGTGCCCATCGTCGAGTACGGCGAGGGCGACGACCACCCCGCCCGGGCCTGGCGGGCGGACGCCGCCACGGGCACCGTCGAGGGCTTGCCCCCGTTCCCCGACGAGGGCTGGCTGGCCGAGGCGTCTGCGGTGGCGACGGAGCGTTGGACCGTGGTGGCCGGCTGGCTCTGTGCCGAGCCTGCGGTCGAGGACGACACCGGCCTGGTCTGCCGGGACGAGGGTCGTGACGTGGTCATGGCCCTCGGGGCCGGGGAGCCGGCGTGGCGCGTCGTCGACACCGACGTCGAGTGGACGACGCCACACCCCCTCTCCCTCGTCGACGACGTGCTGACCCTGACGGTCCTCACCCCGTCCGACGGCGAGGGGGACCGGCCGGTGACGATCGACCTCGGCGCTCCCGAGCTGACCCTCGGTCCCCTCGGCGAGCTGGGCCCCGACCGGCACACCCGTCGGTGCTCGTTCGGGCAGGACCCTCAGCCGACCTTCGACACCGATGCCGGGCCGAGCACGGTCGTCCTGCCCGCCCCCGGCGGCGGCCCGGGGCAGGAGGTGCCGGTGCCCGAGGGCCTGGGCCTCACCGGCCCACCCTGGGGCGGGGTGATCTGCTGGTCGTCGGGCCGGATGCTGATGGTGCGGGACGACCCGGTCGACGGGCCGTCCTCCGCCGAGGCCTGGTCCCACCGGCTCTTCGACCTGGCCGAGGGTCGTCAGGTCGCCGAGCTCCGGCTCGGGGACATCGTGGACCTGGCGGTCGCCGGTGACCGGGTGGCCATCGTCGAGGACCGCGAGGTCACGGTGCTGACCGTCGCCGGTGACGAGGTCGGACGGGCCGAGATCGGCTTCGACACCGAGGTGCGGGCCACCGAGGCCGGCATCGTCGTGGTCGAGTGGGACGAGGGCGGCGACGGATGGCGGCGGTTCGCATCGGTCGAGGTGCTCGACCTCTGAGCAGCCGGCACGATGGCGGGGTGGCCCCGACCCCGGCTCCGGATGCCCGCCAGCCGTTCGCGTCGACGCCGGGCGTCCGGCGGCGGATGCAGGCGATGGGCCGGCGCGACACGGCCCCGGAGATGGCGGTCCGCCGGCTGCTCCACGCCGCCGGGCTGCGGTACCGGGTCGACGTCCGGCCCCTCCCAGGCCTGAACCGACGGGCCGACGTGGTGTTCACCCGGGCCCGGGTGGCGGTCTTCGTCGACGGCTGCTTCTGGCACGGCTGCCCCGAGCACGGCCGTCGCCAGGTCCGGGTCAACACCTGGTACTGGCCCGAGAAGATCGCCCGGAACATGGCCCGCGACCGTGACACCGACGCCCGGCTGGCCGACGCCGGCTGGGAGGTGGTGCGCATCTGGGAGCACGAGGACCCCGAGGTGGCCGCGGCCCGCATCCGAGAGGCCGTCGAGGCCGCCGCCCGCTGACCCCACCTGCGGTGGGCACGTCACCTCCGAGGTGATGGCCAGAAATCGTGCCGGCCGGCGCGACCGGTCCGGCGACAGTGAAGGCGTGACGGACATCACCTTCGACGAGGCGGCCGCGGCCGCCTACGACGCGGCCGAGGCCGCCATCCCCGACCCGGCGCCGCTCGAACCGGTCGTCGACGTGTTGGCCGCGCTGGCCGGGCCCGACGGGGCGGCGTTGGAGCTCGCCATCGGCACCGGCCGCATCGCCCTCCCGCTCCAGGCCCGCGGGGTCGAGGTGCACGGCATCGACGAGAGCCGACCGATGGTCGACCGGCTCCGGGCCAAGCCGGGCGGTGCCGACCTCCCGGTGACCATCGGGGACATGGCCACCACCGACCTCGGCCGTCGCTTCGACCTCGTGTACCTCGTCTACAACACGATCTCGAACCTCACCGACCAGGACGGCCAGGTCGCCTGCTTCGAGAACGCCGCCGCCCACCTCCGGCCCGGTGGGGCGTTCGTGGTCGAGTGCTGCTTCCCGGAGCTGCGCAGACTGCTCCCGGGCGAGACCATCCGCATGTTCGGCCACGGCCCCGGCTACGTCGGCTACGAGGACTACGCCGAGTGGGACCCGGTCGGTCAGCGGGCCTGGTCCCGCCACTGGTGGGACGTCGACGGCCGGACCACCCGGTTCGACTCGCTCCACCGCACCGTCTGGCCCAGCGAGCTCGACCTGATGGCCCGACTGGCCGGGCTGCGGCTCCGTGACCGCTGGGCCGACTGGGACCGCAGCCCCGTCGCCGCGGCCAGCCCCGGCGCCGTCTCGATCTGGGAGAAGCCCGACGGGGACGACCACAAAGGGGTCTGACCCCTTTGTGGTCGCGAGCGGTCAGGTCGGGTCGCGGTGGGCCAGGGGGTGGTGCGGGTCGTCGGCCCACCCGGGGCCGCGGCGGGCCTTCAGCGAGTCCGGCCCCAGCTCCTCGCCGCAGGTGCGGCACACGTAGGCGGGGTCGACATCGTGGTCGTGGCCCCGGTGGGTGAACACCACCGGCGGCCCCTTGTCGTCGGTGGCCCAGCGGTCGCCCCACTGCATCAGGGCGACGAGCACCGGGAACAGGTCCCGGCCCTTCTCGGTGAGGTGGTACTCCCAGCGGGTGCCGGTCTGGGCGATGTTGCGCCGCTCCAGCACCTCGGCCTCCACCAGCGTGCCCAGCCGGTCGGTGAGGATGTTCCGCGAGATGCCGAGGTCGCCCTGGATCTCGTCGAAGCGGCGGCGCCCGAAGAACACCTCGCGCACGATCAGCGGCGTCCACCATTCGCCGACGGTCTCCAACGACCGGGCGATCGAGCACGGCATCCCGTCGAAGCTGACCCGCTTCATCGGTGCCCAGGGTAGGCCCGCCGGGTCGTGCGCCCCGAGGCCTGGCCCCGGGTCAGGCCGACTCCATGGCGAGCAGGGCCCGCTTGGCGTCGGTGCCGCCGAGGTACTGGCCGATGGTGCCGTCGGTGCGGACGACCCGGTGGCACGGCACGATGATCGGCACCGGGTTGGTGGCGCAGGCCGAGCCGACCGCCCGGCTGGCCCGGGGGCTCCCGGCCGCCGTGGCCACCTCGGTGTAGGTCGCGGTCCGGCCGTAGGGCACGGCGCGGAGGTGGTCGAGGACCTGGCGGCGGAAGCCGTGGGCCAGGCGGAGGTCGAGGGGGAGGTCGAAGGCGGTGCGCCGTCCGGCGAAGTACTCGTCGAGCTGACGGGCGGCGACGTCGAGGCGGGCCGGTGCCGCGAGGACCCGGGGGCTGACGGCGTCGGCCAGGCGGGCCAGCACGGCATCGTGGCCCTCCCGGGCGAAGGCGAGCCGCACCAACCCGGCGGGCGTGGCCGCCACGAGGAGGGGCCCGATCGGGCTGTCGACGGTGCGGTGGGCGACGTCGAGCAGCCCGGCGGCATCGGCCCGGTCGGTCAGGGTGCGGGCGAGGCGGGCGATGTCGGTGGTGTCGGCCTCGGTGCCGACGGTGAGGGCGGCGAGGGGGTCGAGGGGGTCGGGGATCATCAGGCGAGCTCCTTCCGGTAGGTGGTGCGGAGCCGGGCGATGCCGTCGGCGGAGGCCCGCCGGGCGGCCGCCGCGGTCCCGCCGATCAGGGCGGCCACCTCGGCGTGGGGCAGCCCGGCCACGTGGTGGTAGGCGACGGCCCGGCGCTGCTTGGGTGGGAGGGCGGCGAGGGCGGCCCACAGGTCGGTGTCGGCCTCGGCCGCGCTGGGGGCCGGGGCCGCCGGTGCGTCGACGTCGGTGGCGTCGACGGGGACGGCCCGGCGGGCGGTGGCCCGGGTGACGTCGATGGCCTTGCGGTGGGCGATCGTCACCAGCCAGGCCCGCACGTCGCTGTCGGGCCGGAGGTCGGGGTAGGCCCGCAGGGCGGAGAGGAAGGTCTCGCTCCAGGCGTCGTCGGCGTCGACGGGGCCCAGCACGGCCCGGCAGACCCGTAGCACCACGGCTCCGTGGTCGGCGACGACCTGGTCGAACGGGGGAAGGCTCATTGGCGCGCCGTCCCGCCGTCGACTGGGCTCGAGTCGGTCGACGTCGCGGGGCACCAATGAGCGCCGCCGGCTCCGCAAGCTCCGCCGTCGGACAGACAACCGTGCCGTCTGGTTCGCTCACGTCCTCCGACCCCGCCCACCGCCCTGGCGGCGTCGGCTTCGCCGACGCTGATCCATGTGTGCTCGCTCACAACGGGCCAACGCTCGCACGCCCGGCGGTGTGAGGTCCGGACCGGTCGGTGGCGGGGCAGGCTGGGGGGATGCCGGACGGTGTCGACCCCGACGAGGTGAGCGCCCTCCTGGCCGTCCCGCCCGAGGAGTTCGTCGCCGCCCGCACCGCCCGGGCCAAGGCCCTGCGGGCCGAAGGGCGGCGGGACGAGGCGGCGGCGCTGGCCCGGGTCCGCAAGCCGGTGCGGCTGGTGTGGGTCGTGGGCGAGCTGGCCCGACGCCACCCCAGCGAGGCCGCCGACGCCGCCGCCGTGGCCGAGGACCTGGCGGCGGCCCAGGCCGGCGGGGGAGGGGTGCGGCCGCTGCTCAAGCGGTTCCGCGACGCCGTGGGCGGTCTCGCGGCGACGGCCGTCGAGGTGGGCGACACCGTCGACGTCATGGAGGTCGGGCTGGCCCTGCGCGAGGTCCTCGCCGACCCCGACGCCCGGGACGACTGGCTCGCGGGCCGGCTGCTCGCCCTGCCGGGCGAGGACGAGCGCCGCGCCGTCCCGGCCGACGAGCTGGCTCCGCGGCGCGCTGCTCGCGAGGCGGCGTCGAGGTCCCACCGGACCACGACCGCCGGGGAGGATGGTGAGGCCCGGCCGGCCGCCGAGGCGGCGGCGGCCGAAGCCCGGGCCGCGGCCCGCCGGGCGGCGGGGGAGGCGGTGGCCGTGGCCGAGGCGGAGCTGGCCGCGGCGGAGGCGGCGCGGACCGAGGCGGTGGCCCGACTGGAGGCGATGGAGGAGCAGCTCGAACGGCTGGAGCTCCGGGTCGAGGAGGCCCGCCACCAGATCGCGGACGACGACGTCGCCACCGATGCGCTCCGGTCCGAGGTCGACCGGGCCCGCGCCGCCCTCGCCGCGCTCGACGACGGAGCGTTCTGAACGTCCAGGAGACCGCCAACGCGCTCGTCCTCGGTCAGAACGGTCGCCGCCCCGTTCTGACCGCCCAGAAGGTCGTCGGTGGCGCGCTCCTCGGTCAGAACCGGGCGGGACGAGTGCGGTCGCCCGAGCGGTCGTCCCGCCCGGCGGAGGTGCACCTCGCCTCAGGTCGAGGGTGGGGGCGACGTCGCTACCCTCGACCGCGTGGACCACGAGCTGTCGATCGGGGCGGTGAGCGAGCGCACCGGCGTCTCCCCCTCGGCGCTGCGGTTCTACGAGGCCGAGGGGCTGATCCACTCCCAGCGCACCGCCGGCAACCAGCGTCGCTACCACCGGGACGTGATCCGGCGGGTGTCGTTCGTCCGGGTCGCCCAGCAGGTCGGGCTGTCGCTGGAGGAGGTCCGGGAGGCGCTGGGCTCGCTCCCCGAGAACCGCACCCCGACGGCGAAGGACTGGGAGCGCTTGTCGAAGGCCTGGCGGCCCCGGCTCGACGCCCAGATCGGGGTGCTCGAACGGCTCCGCGACCGCCTCGACGCCTGCATCGGGTGCGGCTGCCTGTCGCTCGGGGTCTGCCGGCTGACGAACCCCGACGACACCGCGGCCGAGGCCGGCCCCGGTCCCCGCTTCGTCCTCGACCCGGACTGACCACCCGCGTTCTGGGAGCAGATCCGGTCGCTCCGACGACCACTTCTGCTCCCAGTACGGCAAGAGAGCAAGAACGGCCTTGACCTCACGTGAGGTCGAGGTTGTTGGATGGCCGCCATGCAGATGGACTTCGGCCACTGGGAGGCGCTGCGCAGCGCCATGCACGACGACGTCGACGGCCGCCGCCGGGCCGGGGTCGACCGGCGCACGCTGCGCCGGGTCGCCACCTTCGCCCGACCGCACCGGCGGATGCTCGTCGCCTTCCTCCTCCTGAGCTCGGTCACCGCCGGGCTGACCGTCCTGACCCCGGTGCTGGCCGGGCTGGTGATCGACGAGATCGAGGGCGGCGGCAGCCGGGGCCGGGTCGTCACCCTCGCCCTGGTCATCGCCGCGGTCGCGGTGGCCGAGGCGGTCGTGGGCCTGGCCGAGCGCTCGACGTCGGCCCGCATCGGCGAGGGCCTGATCCTCGACCTGCGCCGCACCGTCTACGCCCACGTCCAGCGGATGCCGGTGGCGTTCTTCATGCGGACCCGCACCGGTGCTCTCGTCAGCCGGCTCGACAACGACGTCATCGGCGCCCAGCGGGCCTTCACCTCGATCCTCTCCGGAGTGGTCAGCAACGCCATCGCCCTGGTGCTCACCGTTGCCGTGATGCTGCGGCTGTCGTGGCCGATCACCGTCCTGGCCCTGCTGATGCTGCCGGTGTTCCTCGTGCCGGCCCGACGGATGGGCGCCCGCCTGGCCCACCTGGAGCGGGAGGCCGCGTCCCACAACTCGGCCATGACCACGCAGATGACCGAGCGCTTCTCCGCCCCCGGCGCCACCCTGGTCAAGCTGTTCGGTCGGCCCCGGCGGGAGGCGGAGGCGTTCGAGGCCCGAGCCGCCCGGGTGGCCGAGATCGGTGTCCGCACGGCTCTCGGCCAGTACACCTTCCTCACCGCCCTGGCCCTGGTGTCGGCGCTGGCGCTGGCCCTCGTCTACGGGCTGGGCGGGTGGCTGGCGCTGGAGGGGAACCTGGAGACCGGCACCGTCGTGACCCTCGCCCTGCTGCTCACCCGGCTGTACGCCCCGCTGACCGCCCTGGCCAGCGCCCGGGTCGATGCCATGACGGCGCTCGTCAGCTTCGAGCGGGTCTTCGAGGTGCTCGACCTGGAGCCGCTGATCCAGGACGCCCCCGACGCCGTCGACCTCCCCGACGGGCCGGTGGCGGTCGAGCTGGCCGACGTCCGCTTCGCCTACCCGGCGGCCGACACCGTCTCGCTGGCCTCGCTGGAGGAGGTCGCCGTGCTCGACAGCCGGGGCGGTGACGAGGTCCTCCACGGCGTGTCGCTGCGGGTCGAGCCGGGCGAGGTCCTGGCCCTGGTCGGCACCAGCGGCAGCGGCAAGTCGACCATCGCCTCCCTGGTGCCCCGGCTCTACGACGTCGACGGCGGCGCGGTCCGCGTCGGCGGCCACGACGTCCGCCACCTCACCGGCGACTCGCTGCGCCGGGCGGTCGGCCTGGTCACCCAGGACGGCCACCTGTTCCACGACACCGTGCGGGAGAACCTGCTGTTCGCCCGGCCCGAGGCCGACGATGCCGCCATCTGGGCCGCCCTCGAGCAGGCCCGGCTGGCACCTCTGGTCCGGAGCCTGCCGGAGGGGCTCGACACCGTGGTCGGCGAGCGGGGCTACCGGTTCTCCGGTGGTGAGCGCCAGCGGCTCACCATCGCCCGCATCCTGCTGGCCCAGCCCCGGGTCGTGATCCTCGACGAGGCGACCGCCAGCCTCGACTCGACCTCCGAGCTGGCGGTGCAGGAGGCCCTGGCCGACGCCCTGGTCGGGCGGACCGCGATCGTGGTGGCCCACCGGCTGAGCACGGTGCGCGACGCCGACGCCATCGCCGTGGTCGAGCACGGCCGGGTCGTCGAGCAGGGCACCCACCTCCAGCTGCTCGCCCACGGTGGGCGCTACGCCGAGCTGTACCGCACCCAGCTCGAGGAGCCTGCAGCCTGAGCGCGAGTGGAGCCTGGCTCCACTCGCGCTAGTTGTAGATCCCATCCACGTTCGTCAGTACGGGCTCCTTGAGGATTGGGG
>CAYQGF010000022.1:19728-22307 GCA_964416885.1 uncultured Iamiaceae bacterium | reverse complement strand
ACCAGCAGTCACAACACCCGCAATCGCACCCGGACCAGCCGGAGGCGGAGCCTCGACCGTCACCGTCGTGAACGACGGAGCCGAGTTCACCCGACCGTCGTTGACGACCAGGCTGAACACCAGGTCACCAGCCTCGTCCGGAGCCGTGAAGCTCGGCGTGGCCGACGTCGGGTCGTCGAGGACGACGGTCTCACCCTCGGTCTGCGACCAGAGGTAGGTGAGCTCGTCATCGTCGGCATCCGAACCACTGCCGTGCAGGGTCACCGTCGACCCCGTCTCGACCGTCTGGTCCTCACCCGCATCGGCCACCGGGGCCTCGTTCGGGATCTCGTTGAGGACCGGGTTCGACGTGGCGTTGATGATCAGGTGGTTCTGACCCGCGGCCACACCGCCGTTGTTGGCGCCAGCGATGGCGTTGCCAACGGCGTTGCGCTGGGTGGTGTTGCCGCAGTTGCTGCTGCCCGTGGCGAGGTTCGGCACGTTGAACGTGGTGTTCGACAACGTGGCCGAGCCGTCCAGGTTGGAGTAGCCCGAGCCGCTCAGAGCGACGTTCCACACGGTGCTGGCGGTCGTGCCCGCCAGGTAGCAGGCGTTGCTCGCGCCGTACCCGGTGAGCTGCGGACGCAGCGCCAGGGTGAGCGAGATGGCGCCCGTCTCCGGGTTCACCGAGCCGGTCAACGTGTTGGGCGTGTTGAAGATGACGGTGGCGTTGTTCGACCCCACCGCCAGCGACCCGGTCGGCAGCGTGACGCCGGCCGACGGGATCGAGATCACGCCGTCCTCGCTGACGGTACCCACGAGGGTGCCGCCCGCCAGGCTCCAGGTGTTGGAGCGGTTGGCGTTCTGGAACCGGACCGACGACTCGTCACCGATCGTGAAGGTGATCGCACCGGGGTTGGTGACCAGCGGCACCTTGACCGTGACCGAATCGGTCGCGGTCCGCTCACCGTCGCTCACCGTGACCTGGAAGGTCACCGAGGTCCCCCGGGCGGGGGCGGTGAAGGTCGGCGTGGCCGAGGTGCTGTCGCTGAGCTCCACGTCGGGGCCCGAGGTCTGGGCCCACGAGAAGCTCAGGGTGTCCTCGGGGTCGACGTCGCTCGACGCCGTGGCGTCCAGCGTCACCGTGGCACCGGTGTCGACCTTCTGGTCGGGGCCGGCGTTGGCGACGGGGGTCGCGTTCAGCACGGTCACCGCAACGGTGTCGGAGTGGACGCCACCGGCGCTGTCATCCACCGTGACGGTGAACTCGAGCACCGTGCCCAGGGGGGCATCGGCGGGAACGGTGAAGCTGGTCGCAGCCGTGTTGGTGCTCGACAGAGCGACCTCGACACCGGTCTCGTCGGTCTGGGCCCAGGCGAAGGTCAGGGGCTCGTTGTCCGGGTCGCTCGACCCGGCCGCGCTGAGGTTGACCGTCGCCTGACGGGTGGTGTCCTGGTCCGCGCCGGCGTTCGCCGTCGGGGCCTGGTTGTCAACCGTCACCGTCATGTAGCCGATCGCCTCGTCGCGCAGGTCGGTCGCCCGCACTCGGAACGTCAGCACGTTGTCGGTGCCCACCTTGCGGGCCGTGAACGACGGGGTCGCCGTGCTGGCACCGGAGATGATGCCAACCGACGGGCCGCCGGTCTGGGTCCAGCTGTAGTGGACGGTGTCACCATCGGGGTCGGTCCCGGTGGCGCTGAGGTTGACCGTGTCGCCGCTCAGGACGCCGGTGATGTCGGCGCCCGTCTCGACGGTCGGGGCACCGTTCTCCTGCGGGTTGAAGACAGGAGACGACAGCAGCGTGAAGCTGGCCGAGTTGGTGCCAGCCGCAGCCGGCAGGCCCAGGGCGTCGTTGAGGCCCGAGTTGATCAGGCTGGCGAACAGGCCCGTACCACAGCCGGAGGCGGCCGGGACGTTGAACGAGTTGTTCACCAGCGTGGACACACCGAGGCGCCAGTTGTAGGGCGACCCGCTGATCGGGGTGTTGGGGGCCGGCGGGGCCGTGGTCCCGGAGTTCAGGGCCACCTGGAGGTTGCCGGTGTTGCTGCCGATGTAGCAGTTGTCACCCAGCGAGGCGAGACCGATGATGCCAGTGTCGACCTGGCCCTCGATCTTGACCCGGAGGGCCACCGTCATGTTCATGTTGCCGGTCGCCGGGTCCAGGGTGCCGGTGAAGGGCGTCCCGGAGGTCCCGATGAACTGGGGCCGGATGCGGGCTGTCAGGATCTGCCCACCGTTCAGGAGGTAGGCCGGCGGGAAGTAGACGCCACCCGCACCACCGGGAGCCGGCGGAGCCGACAGGACGGCCGAGGGGATCGTGATCGTCCCGTTCTCGGCCACCGTGCCGGCGATGACGATGTCTTCCTTGGGCTGATGACCGGGGACCAGCTCGTTGTGGTCGACGGCGCTGTTGCACTGCGGGTCGGCCGGGTAGTCGACCAGGCCGTCGTCGTCGTTGTCGACGCCGTCCTGGCAGGCCTCGACGGTCGCCGGCGTCAGGTTGAACGCCAGCTCCTTGATCGCCAGGGTCCCGTCGATCAGCTGGAGCTGGAACGGGCCGGGGTTGGTGATCGTCGGCGGGACCTGGACCGTCACGGTGA
>CAYQGF010000022.1:0-19628 GCA_964416885.1 uncultured Iamiaceae bacterium | reverse complement strand
CGGTGTCGGCCTCGGAGTCCTCGGTGCCGTCGTTGACGACCAGGCTGAACTCCAGGACGTCGGGCTCGGCCGGAGCGGTGAAGCTCGGGGTGGCCGAGGTGGCGTCGCTGAGGGTGACCTCGGTCTCGCCGCCGGTCTGGGTCCAGGCGTAGGTGAGCTCGTCGTCGTCGGCGTCGGAGGAGCCACCGCCGTTGAGGTTCACCGTGGCGTTGGTCAGGACCGTCTGGTCCGGGCCGGCGTTGGCCACCGGGGCGTTGTTCGGCGGGGCCTCGACCGTCACGGTGACGGTGTCGGCCTCGGAGTCCTCGGTGCCGTCGTTGACGACCAGGCTGAACTCCAGCTCGCCGGCCTCGGTCGGGGTGAACTTCGGCGTCGCCGAGGTGGCGTCGTCGAGGGTCACCTCCTCCTCGCCGCCGGTCTGGGTCCACGCGAAGGTGAGCTCGTCGTCATCGGCGTCCGAGGACTCGCTGCCGTCGAGGGTCACCTCCTCGCCGACCAGGACCGTCTGGGGCTCACCAGCAACGGCCACCGGAGCGGTGTTGGCCGAGGGGCCTTCGAAGACGACGTCGGTGGCGCCCTCGAAGATGGCGGTGTTGGTGCCGGCGTCGGCCGGGAGGCCGACGACGGCGTCGAGGATCGTGCCGAACGGGCAGCCCGCGGGCGCCCCGATGGCGTCCACGCCGAAGTCGTTGTTCACCAGCTTGAAGGTGCCGTCGTCGAGGTAGCCGTCACCGAAGATGGGCTCGTTCGGGCCGGGCGGGTCGGTCTCACCGGTGGTCAGCGCCACCTCGAGCGGGCCGATGTTGCAGTTGTTCGGCGTGCTGAAGAGGGTGAACTGGAGGTTCACCGCCAGCGCCACCGACAGGTCCATCTCACCGGTGACCGGGTCGAGGGTGCCGGTGCTCGGCGCGGCCGACCCGATGTTGGCGGTGATGATGGCCCCGCTGGCCGAGAGATACGACGTCGGGAAGTGGACCCCGTCGGCGGGCACGTTGATCGTCCCGTCCGCGGCGACCGTCCCGGCGATCGTGATCTCCTCCTTGGGCTGGAACCCAGGAGCGAGCTCACTGTGGTCTTCCTCGGAGAAGCACTGCGGATCGTCCGGGTAGTCGATCAGGGTGTCTTCGTCGTTGTCGACCTCGTCGCTGCACTGCGGCAGCTCCGCGGGCGTCAGGTCCATGTCCAGGCCCTGCTCGCCGCCGGAGCTCACATAGAGCGGCTCGTTGATCGCCAGGCGACCACCGTTGACGGTGATCGTGAACGGCCCCGGGTTGCCGACCAGGTCCTCCTCTGCTGCCGACGCCACAGACGCCGGCAGAGCAAAGAACGTGGCCACCATACCCAACAAGGCCAAGACCGCAGTCAGCGGCCTCAAGTGTCGTGTTCGCATCGGTCCCCCGATAGATGATGGTTGGTACCGCCCATCCGAGGGATGCCGTCCACCCGCCCGAAGACGGCACACGCGGACTTCCCCCCGATTAGGCGTGGCAACGGTAACACGTGTCGGAGGCCACGCCTAGCACTGTCGGGGGAAACATCATCCCAACCGCCGGGGTCGGTCCGACCACCCGCGCGGTCCGTGCGCTGCCCGACGACAACCCCTCTGACCAGGGATGACGCCCCCGATCGACCGAACCGGAGCACCTACCCTCGACCTCAGGTCGAGGGTAGGGTCGAGGGTCGAGGGCCGCGAAGGCGGGGACCTTCAGGGTTGGTCGAGGTCGACCTGCGAGCTGTCGCCGAGCATCAGACGGGTCGCGTGGGGCCGGCGGGCCGAGCGGCGGACGACCGCGCCCCGGCCGATCAGAGAGTCGACCAGACGGGGCACGTCGAGGATCCGACTGTCGCGCAACACGATCGAGTGCTCGACCTCGGACCCGCGGACCTCGCAGCCCGGACCGATCGACGTGAAGGGGCCGACGTAGCTGTCGACGATGCGCGCTCCCTCCCCGATGACCGCGGGGCCCCGCACGATCGAGCCCTCGACCGACGCACCCGCGGCCACCTCGACCCGACCCTCCACCCGGGAGGCGGCATCGACCACGCCGTCCACCCGGCGCTCGAGGGCCTCCAGCACCAGGCGGTTCCCCTCCAGCAGCGGGTCGAGCATCCCGGTGTCCTTCCACCACCCGTCGAGCACCTCGTGGCGCACCCGGTGGCCGTGGTCGATCAGCCAGCCGATGGCGTCGGTGATCTCCAGCTCCCCCCGACCCGACGGCTCGATGGCCCGGACCGCCTCGTGGATGGTGGCGTCGAAGAGGTAGACCCCGACCAGGGCGAGGTCCGACGGGGGGTCGGCAGGCTTCTCGACCAGGCCGCTCACCATGCCGTCGGCACCGAAGGCCGCCACCCCGAACCGCTGGGGGTCCGGCACCCGGGCCAGGAGGATCTGGGCCACGAAGGCACCGGCCCCACCCGGCGGCTGGCGGTGGGCCTCGAACTGCTCGACGAACTCGGCAACGCCCTGACGGAGGAGGTTGTCGCCGAGGTACATCACGAAGTCGTCGTCACCGAGGAACTCGCGGGCGATCACCACGCAGTGGGCCAGGCCGAGCGGCTCCTCCTGGGGGATGTAGGTGACCTCCAGGCCCCAGGCCGAGCCGTCACCCACCGCGGCCCGGATCTCGTCGCCGGTGCTGCCGACGACGATGCCCACCTCCCGGATCCCGGCCCGGGCCAGGTCCTCCAGCCCGTAGAAGAGGATGGGCTTGTTGGCCACCGGCACCAACTGCTTGGCGCTGGTGTGGGTGATGGGGCGGAGCCGGGTGCCACTGCCCCCGGCCAGCACGAGGCCCTTCATGCCGTCTGTCTAGTGGACGCCGCGCCGGGGCGAAGGGAACCAGGTGAGCATCGCCACCGCGAGCCCGAAGCCGAGGGCGTACTGCTTGCCCTGCAGCGAGTGGGACAGCACCAGTTCGGTGCTCAGAGCCACCAGGAAGGCCGTGACGGGCAGCCGGAGCTCCGGAGGCGCCCGACCCTCCCGCAGCTTCGTGAACAGCAGGACCACGAACGCCAGGAAGAACCCCACCGGCACGATGCCCCAGAACACCAACATCTGCGTCACGCTGCTGTGTGTCCCGGGCACGCGCCCCCCACCGGGCGCGAAACCGTTGTCGACCGCCCATCCTCCCTTGCTGTAGACGCCCGCGCCCACCCCGAGGAGGAAGGTCTGGTCGAGGGTCTGCCCCACTGCCTCCCACAGGACCAGCCGGGACTCCTTCTTGCCCCCGGGGGTCTCCAGGCTGGAGTTGGTGACCCGCCCGAACACCGAGCCGGGCAGGACGAGGAACAACGCGAAGACGACGAGGACCACCGTGACCGCCCGCCGACCGAGGTGACGCCGCTGCGAGAAGACCGCCACGAGACCGGCCACCACCCCCGACAGCAGGGCCCCCCGCGACACGGAGAAGGCCGCGCCGACGTAGCAGGTCAGCGACGCCGCGGCGTAGGCCGCTCGCGCCGAGCGGTTCGTCGCCGTCAGCGCCATGGCGATCGCCACCGCACCTGCAGCCGACGTGAAGATGGCGGCGGTGTTGATGCTCCCCGCCCCCAGGACCGTCCCGTCGAGGGCCTCGGTCCGGGCCTGGCTGGTCGCAGTGGCATCGGCCTCCGCGAGGGAGGCGAACGACGACCAACTGGAGAGCGTCAGGGTGACGGCGACGAAGACACCACCCAGGACGATGCCCTGGGCGGCCGCTCGCATGGTCCGGGCGTCACGGGCCACCGCCGCCACCACCAGCACCCCGAACACCACCTGGAGCAGCCGGGACCACCACCCGAGGCTGGACGTCGGGTGGACGATCTCCACGACCAGGGAACAGGCCAGCATCAGGTACAGGAGGACCATCGGGGCCTGCCGCCCCACCCGGGCCAGGGCACCGGCCCGGGCCAACAGCACCGCTCCGAGCATGCCGATCAGGAGCAGCGTGCCGAGCCCGGTCCCGCCCACCGGGACACGGCTGTCGAGGGGGACCCAGAAGGCGAAGGCCACCAGTCCGGCCCGCTCCAGCGGCGACACGGAGCGGCGACGGGGGCGCGAGCCGGGTAGGGCGAGCGCGGTCGGGGCTCGTCGCGGCTGGGGCGGTCGCCCGGTCGGGGCCGGCGACGCCATCCTCGGTTCCACTGCGGGCATCGTAGGGTGGGCCCGCCCTCGGCCGGGCACCGCGACGATCAGCGCGTCGGCAGACGAGCCCGGGTGCGCTGGAGGACCCCGACCGCGGCGCTGGCCCGCGACCGCGCCCCGGACACCAGCCGGTTGCGGGAGCGCCAGAGCAATGGCACCTCCAGAGGGGCACCGCCGTACTTCTCCTTGTACTGGCCACCGCCCCCCATGTCGTAGGCATCGATGCCCCGCTCCTTCCAGTGCCGCATCGCGAACCACTGGACCGCCTCGTTGGGCCGGAGGTGCTGGCCGGACCGCCAGCTCGCACCGCCCCAGAAGTACATCCGGCCCTCGCCAGCGGGGAAGATCCCGCTGGCGATCGGCGTGCCATCCGGGTCGCGGGCCTCGACCAGGAGCAGGTGCGAGGCCGGCACCGTCTCCACCAGGGCCCGGACCCGATCCACCCCATAGGTGGGGGTGAGGCCCTGCTTGGCGAAGACATCGGTCAACTGACGGTGGTACTCGGTGGCGAAGGCGGCCCGGTCGGTGGCTTCGTTCACCACGACACCGCTCTTGTCCGCCTTGCGGATGCACCGCCGGCAGGCACTGGACATGGCCCCGAACAACGTGTCGTCGTCCGGGCCGAGGTCGACCTCGTAGCCGCCGTAGGTCGACTCCTCGTACCCGACCGCGGGTCCCGCCCCGAAGGGCATGAACCGGTCGCGCACCTCCAGGTGCAGGCAGCGCAGGTCGTCGAAGGCGAAGCGGGCCAACGCCGCCAGGGCCGCCGGCCGCGCCGCCTCGTCGAGCACGTTGAAGCCCATGTAGGCCGTCGACCAGCCGTACATGGGGCTGCCCAGGATCCTCAGCCCCATGCGGCGGCTCACCATGCCCGTGAAGTAGCCGAGGACGTCGTCCCCGTCCTCGAGGGCGGCGAGGACCACCTCGCCCCCCTGCGTGCGCTCCAGGAAGGCGAGCCACTCGGGGCCCTGGAACAGGGTGCGGTCGGGGAACGACCGCAGCTCGTCCCAATCGACCTCGTCGGGCCGGAGCCGGCGCAACCTCACGGCGACGACCGTTCGACGCGACCGTCGGAGTACCCCCGCAGGTCCCGGTACACCTCGACCCGCTCGGCGGTCGCCACCAGCTCCCACCCCGCCCGCTGGGTGGCCTTCTGGCTGGAGCGGTTGCTCCAGGCCGTCGAGCCGGTGGCCCACTCGACGCCCTCCTCGGCCATGAGCCCGAAGCCGGCCCGGTAGAGCTCCTCGGCCAGCCCCCGACCGCGCGCCTCGGGGACCACGGCGATGTAGGCGAAGCTCGAGTAGCGCCGCGAGGTGGCCCGGTGGGGCGGGGCCGGGGGCGCCGTCGGGTCGGTCGGGTCGACGACCGGCTCCACCCGGCTCGGCTCCTCGCTCCGGGCGGTGCCACCGCGGCCCGGGAGGAGGCGGTTGCGGACGGACCGCAGGGCGAGCTTCGGGTTCCGGGCCAGGAACAGCGGCCAGTACCCCGACGGCCCGACGTAGATGACCAGGTAGCCGGCGATGCCCTCGGGGCCCACCTCGTCGTCCCTCGCCACCACGACCACCACCCCCCGCCGTCCCGGCTTCCGGCGGAGGGCCGCCCGACACCACGCCCGCAGGGCGGCCTCGTCGGACATCCCGGCATAGCTCGCCCCGGTGTCCACCATGGTCCGGACGACGGCGTCGAGCTCGTCGGCCCGCAGCGGGCTCGGACCAGCCACGGGGCTCACGACGTCTTCCCCTCGCGGAGCTTCTGGCCCAGCCATCGCCACTCGAGCCGCCGCCGCTCGCCGTCGGTGAGCTGGTGGAGGCCACCGTTGCGCTCCTCCAGGAAGCCGAGGACCTCCCCGACCGGGGCGAACCACCCGCCCTGGGCCGCCAGCCGGGTCATCAGGCGCTCGAACCGGGGGTCGAGCCGGCCCTCCGAACAGAACTTCACCCCGAGATGGGTGTAGAGGATGCACAGTCCGCCCCGGTCCACCAGCCGGTCCTGGGCCTCCTCGGAGAGCACCGAGGCGAAGGACTCCGGCTCGGGCGCGGCCGACGACGCGAAGTAGGACCGCACGTAGGGCCGGCGCGGGTCGTGGTACGGCATCATCGGGCAGGACCGCAGGGTGTCGATGTCGCGATAGACGAAGTTGCGCACGTACCGGACCCGCTCGCGACTGAGGTCCCCCCAGAAGTACTCGCTGTCGGGCACGTGCCCCTGGAACCGGCCCCGCCACCGGTCGCGGGTGGCCACCCGGTAGACGGCGCGGGCCGCACCGCTGACCCGGTCGGCGCCGAAGTAGAGCGACTCCCGGTTGCGGGAGTGATGGGCCAGGCACCGCGGGTCCTGCCCGAAGTGGTGCCGGAAGAGGTCCAGGCCCCGCTCCGTCTCCTCCCGCCGGGAGGAGTGGTCGCTGACATCGTGCAGGCCGATCTCGTGGCCCTGGGCCTGGAGCTCACGCACCCACTCCAGGTAGGCAGGATCGGAGCAGTCGCTCCCTCCGGTGCGGGGTGGGCCTCCCGGGGGGAGCATCCACACCGACTTGGTGATCCGGAAGCCGAGCCCGGTCAGGAGGTCGTACACCGGGCGACCGTTCTCGACCGTCATGCAATCGGTGTCGTCGAAGATGGTGAAGGCGAACCGGGCACCACCCGGCCACTGCACCCCCGAGGGCACGGCCCGATCCGGGCGAGAAGAGGCCATGGTGGCGAGCCTAACCCTGGGCCCCGGCCGGCCCGGGGGCCACGCCGGCCCTCAGCCCCGGCGGTCGCCGACGCCCAGCACCAACCGGGTCACACCGCTCCACCCGGTGCTGCCCGTCACGGCCCGGCCGTCGACGACGACGGTGGCCCCGGGGAGGTCGGCCCCCGAGAGAGCGCGGTACTCCTCGTGGTCGGTCTGGACCACGGCCGCGTCGACGGGGGTGCCCAGCTCGTACGGCGCGAACCCCTCGGCGCGAAGCTCGTCGGCGCTCCACAGCGGGTCGTGCACCAGCGGCGTCGCCCCCTGCTCGGCCAGAAGGCGGTGGAGATCGAGGGCACCGGAGCGGTCGGCGAACCGCACCCCGCCCCGGAACGCCAGGCCCAGGATCGCGACCGTGCGCCCGTCCAGGCCGTCCAGGTGACGGGCGAGCAGCCCGACCGCATGGGCGGGCATGGCGGCGTTGACCTCCCGGGCCGTCCGGGGCAGGCGCGCCCCCGGCTCGGTGGCCAACAGGAGGTGGGGGTAGACGGGGATGCAGTGCCCCCCCACGGCCACCCCGGGCCGGTGGATGTGGCTGAACGGCTGGCTGTTGGCCGCATCGATGACCCGGTACACGTCGACGCCGTGGTCCTCGGCGCTGAGGGCGAGCTCGTTGGCGTAGGCGATGTTGACGTCGCGGTAGGTGGTCTCGGCCAGCTTGGTCAGCTCCGCGGCCTCCGCCGAGCCCATCGGCCACACCCCGTTGGGACGGGCCAGGTCGTCCCGCTCGTCGAAGTCCAGGGCCCGCTCGTAGAAGGCTACGCCGCGGGCCTCGCTCTCGGCGTCGACCCCGCCGACGAGCTTGGGGTAGCGGCGGAGGTCGGCGAAGACCCGACCGCTCGACACCCGCTCGGGGCTGTGCACCAGGAACAGGTCCTCGCCGACGCGCCGCCCCGACCGCTCCTCCAGGAGGGCGCCGACACGGTGCCGGGTGGTCCCCACGGGCAGGGTGGTCTCGACCGAGACCAGGGTGCCCGGCCCGACGCCCGCACCGACGGCGCCCACCGCGGCGTCGAGGATGGCGAAGTCGGGGCGGTCGTCGTCGTCGACCGCGAGCGGGACCACGACCACGACCACGTCGGCCTCGGCGCTCGCCGCGGTGGTGTCGGTCGTGGCCCGGAGGCGGCCGGCCGCCACGACCGCGGCCAGCCGCTCGTCGAGCCCCGGCTCGCCCGAGAAGGGCGCGGTGCCGGCGCCGACGAGGGCCACCACGGCCTCCGAGATGTCGGCGCCGGCGACGGTGCAGCCGGCCTCGGCCGCCCGCACCGCCAGGGGGAGGCCGATGCGGCCCAGCCCCACGACGCACACCTTGTCGGTGGCGACCTCGGTCATGTCGGACCTCCCACGGTGACGACGACCCCGTCTCGCGCCGAGGCCAGGACGGCCTCGGCCACCTCGAGGGCGCGGAGCCCGTCCTCGAAGGAGACCACGTCGGCCGGGAGGCCCTGGACGAGGCGCAGGAACTGCTCCAGCTCGACCGACAGCGGCTCGGGCTTGGGGATGGCGTAGCGGACCATGTCCCCCTCGGAGACGCCGCGGAACCCGGTGATCGCGTCCCAGTCCTGTTGGACCTGGGCGTTGGCGAAGAAGGTCAGGTCGGCGGTGAGCGTGTCGGCCACGAAGCACCCCCGCTCCCCCAGCACCGTCACCCGCCGCTCCTTGGTGGGCGACAGCCAGTTGACCAGGTGGTTCGTCACGGTGCCGTCGCGCAACCAGCCGACCGCGGCGACGAGGTCCTCGTGGGCCCGGCCGGCCCGGTGGCCGGTGCGGGCCGAGACCGCCTCGTAGGCGGAACCGGCCACCCACGCCGTCAGGTCGATGTCGTGGGTGGCCAGGTCCTTCACCACGCCGACGTCGCGGATGCGGTCGGGGAACGGCCCCTGGCGACTGGTCGAGATCTGGTACAGCTCCCCCAGCTCCGCGGCCTCCAGCCGCTGGCGCAGCGACCGCACCGCCGGGTTGTAGCGCTCGATGTGGCCCACCGCACCGGGGACGCCGGCGGCGGCGAAGGCCGCCACCATGGCCCGGCCCTCCGGCCCGGTGGACGCCAGCGGCTTCTCGATCAAGGTGGCCACCCCCGCCTCGACCAGGGCCAGGGCCAGGTCGTGGTGGTCGCCGGTCGGGGCCGCCACCACGCAGCAGTCGAGGCCGAGGGCGATGGCGTCGGCCAGCTCGGGCAGGACCGTGACGCCAGCGGCGACGCCCTGGGCGTCACCGGCCGGGTCGACCACGGCCACCAGCTCGACGTCGGGGTGGGCCCGCAGGAGCCGGACGTGGTGCCGGCCCATGACGCCGAGGCCGGCCACCGCGGCCCGGACGGGGCCGCTCACGCGCCGGCCCGCACGGCCTCGACGACGCGCTCGCGGTCCTCGACGCTCAAGTGGGGCCCGGCCGGGAGCGAGAGCACCTCGGCCGCGGCCCGGTCGGTCTCGGGCAGGTCGAGCGCCCGGGCGTACACCGGCTGGGCGTGCACCGGCGTGGCGTAGTACGGGCGGGACGCGACCCCGGCCTCGGCCAGATGGGCGGCGAGCGCGTCCCGGTCGGCGTGACGGACCGTGTACTGGTGGTAGACGTGCACCGCCCCCGGGCGCACGATCGGCGTGGCCACGCCAGGCAGGTCGGCGAAGGCCTCGTCGTAGCGCGCCGCGTTGGCCCGGCGGGCGTCGTTGAACGACGGGAGCCGGGGGAGCTGCACCCGCCCCAGGGCCGCCGCGATGTCGGTCATCCGCAGGTTGAAGCCGACCGCCTCGTGGACGTAGGTCTCCTCCATCCCCTGGTTGCGGAGGACCCGGACCCGCCGGGCGACCGCCTCGTCGGCGAGGCAGACCGCGCCGCCCTCCCCCGTCGTCATGTTCTTGGTCGGGTAGAAGCTGAACGCGGCGCCGTCGCCCAAGGTCCCCACCGGGGCGCCGTCCAGCGAGGCGCCGTGGGCCTGGGCGGCGTCCTCCAGCAGGAGCAGCCCGTGCCGGTCGGTCAGCTCCCGGAGCGCGCCCATGGCAGCCGGCTGGCCGTACAGGTGGACGGCCATGACCGCCGCGGTCCGGGGGCCGATGGCGGCCCGCACCGCGTCCGGGTCGAGGCAGTAGGTCTCCTCGATGTCGACGAAGACCGCCTCGGCCCCGGTGAGGTGCACGGCGTTGGCGGTCGCCGCGAAGGTGAACGACGGCACGATCACCTCGTCCCCGGGCCCGATGCCCAGGGCGAGGAGCAGGAGGTGCAACGCCGCGGTGCCGGAGCTGACGACCGCGACCGGGCGACCACCGGTGAGCTGGGCCGACAGCTCGGCCTCGAACTGCTCCACCTCGCGGCCCTGGGCCAGCCCACCGGACCGGAGGACCCGCTCGACCGCGGCCAGCTCCAGGTCGGAGATCATGGGGGTGGCGAGGGGGATCACGCCGGCTCCTCCCGTGGCGCGATGCCGCCGTCGACCTCGACGAACTCGTCCCCGGTGACCGGGCACCGCCACGCGCCGGCACCGAGCCGCACCAGCTTCTGGCCGGCCGGACCGACCCACGCCACCCTGCGGGCCGGGTTGCCGACGACCAGCGCATAGGCGGGGACGTCGCGGTGCACCAGGGCCCCGGCGCCGACCAGGGCCCACGGCCCGATCGTCGTGCCGGCCACCACGATCGAGCCGGCCCCGAGGCTGGCACCGTCACCGACCACCACGCCGGCCGCCTCCCAGTCCTCCGCCCCCTTGGCCGCGCCGTCGGGGGCCACCGCCCGGGGGACCCGGTCGTTGGTGACGATCACGCCGGGACCGACGAAGACCCCGTCGCCCAGCACCGCGGGCCGGTAGACGAGGGCGTTGTCCTGCACCTTGCAGCGGTCACCGATGCGGACGCCGTGGTCGACGTACACGCCGCGAGCGATCGTCGTGCCGGCCCCGATGCGGGCCCCGCGACGGATGCAGGCCCCGTCCCAGACGGAGGTGCCCTCACCGATGCCGACGTCGTCGTCGACCTCGGCCCGGGCCGCGACGCGGGCGCCGGGAGCGACCCGACCCGGCGAGGCCGGGGACGTCAGGGCCTCATCGGGCACTGGCTCTCACCTCCACGTCAGGCCCGACGGGCCGATCGGGCCCGGGCGGGGGTGCCGCGGCGCGGACCGCGGTCAGGATGCCAGCCCGTTCCGAGCCGCGACAAATGGCGCTCGGGCCTCATTGGGCCAGGTTCGAGAGGGTGACCGCCTGCCGGTAGAACTCGTTGGTCTCCATCAGCGTCTCGGGCGTGTCGAAGGCCTGGACGCGACCGTCGCCCAGGACGACGATCCGGTCGCAGCCGGCCAACGTCGAGAGCCGGTGGGCGATGATCACCAACGTCACCTCGCCCCGGAGCTCGGCCAGCGTCTGCTGCACCAGGCTCTCGGACCGCATGTCCAGCGCGCTCGTCGGCTCGTCCAGCACGATCACGTCGGGCTCCCCGGCCAGCGCCCGGGCGATCGCCACCCGCTGCCGCTGGCCGCCCGACAGGTTGCGACCGTCGTCGCCCACCCAGCTGGCGTACCCGTCGGCCATCGCCGTGACCTCGTCGTGGATGTGGGCGCGCCGCGCCGCCTGCACGACTGCGGCCTCGTCGACCTCGGGCCGGAAGAAGGCGATGTTCTCGGCGACCGTCGCCGCGATCAGGTGCGGGTCCTGGGGCACGAAGGTGAACCGGCGCGCCCAGCTCTCCCGGCTGTGCACCGCCGCCGGCCGGCCGTTGACGAGGTAGTCGCCCTCGGTCGGGGGCCGCAGGCGGAGCAGCACCTGCACCAGTGTCGACTTGCCCGCTCCCGACGGCCCGACGACTCCGACGACCTCACCCCTGGTGATCGTGAGGTCGATGTCCTCCAGCACCGGCCGACCCTCGTCGTAGCCGTAGCCGGCCCGCCGCAGCTCGAGCGTCTCGACCTGGGCCAAGGGCTCGTCGCCGGTGGGCTCGCCCCCCTCCCGGAACCGGGCGCGGGCGTCGCTCAACAGCTCGATGTAGGGCGAGCTGGCGTTGATCTGCTGGAGGGAGACCTGGAGCTGCTGGCCGTAGGTCGCGGCCCGGACGAACAGCAGGACCAGCGCCGACAGGGAGGCGATCTCGGTGGCCCCCGACCAGTGGAGCGCGCCCAGGCCCCCGATCACGACCAGCATGGCCACGCCCTGGTAGGTCGCCGGGACCAGGCCCTGGAGGATCCGAGAGTTGTAGAAGAGCCGTTCGAACAGGTCCGAGCGACGGGTGACGCGCGCGTGCGCCGCCACCTCGACCCCGAACACCCGCATGTCCTGGGTCGCGTCGGCCAGCTCGTTGACGGCGTTGGCGTAGGCCAGCCCGGCCTTGGCCCTCCGGCGGGTGTACGAGCGGGCCAACCGCGACAGGGGCCGCAGCCCGGCGAAGAGCACCCCGACCGTCACCGCGACCACGAGCGCCGCCACCGGGTCGACGACCAACGCCGTCACCGCCATCACCAGGAAGGTCAGGCCGGCGCTCACCGCCCCCGCCGACGCGAGGAGGGCGGTGGCCACGTTGCCGACGAAGGTCGTCATCAGGTCCTGGAGGTGGCCCCGGCGCTCGTCGCTCTGCACCGCCCAGGAGCTCCCCAGGTAGTCGGCGAGGGTCCCGCGGCGCAGCCGGCCCGAGACATCGGTGACGAGCCGGGTCGTCACCCACACGTTGGCCACCTGGGCCCCGAACCGCACGGTCGCGAGGACCAACGCCATCACGATCACCGTCCCGACCGACCAGGCCCCGGCATCGAGCGGACCGACGGCGAGGTTGGCCGCGCCGCCCCCGCCGGAGAGGGCGACCCCGGCGTGGGCCACCAGCACCAGCACCCCGCTCTCGGAGAAGCCGACGACCAGCGAGGTCAGGACGATCGCGGCCAGCGAGCCCCGGACCGGCCCGGTCACCGATCGGACGAGGGGCAGGAGCGGCTGCTGCCGTTCGACCCTGGAGCTGGCCAGCTCCCGTCGCGCCCGGCCGAACCGGGACCGGGCACCCTCCTCGGGCTTCCGTCGCTCCTCCCCCGATCGGCTGCCCACCGGCCTCAGCTCGGGGCCTGGGTGCGGAACCAGGCGGTGGTCCGTTCGATCCCGGTGCGCAGCGGGACCGGGTCGACGTCCGGGAACAGGGCGCGCAGCCGGGTGGTGTCGGCCTGGGAGTCGCGCACGTCACCGGCTCGGGTCGGGAGCTGCTCCTGCTCCAGGGGATGGCCGAGCACGTCCTCCATCACCGCGATCAGCTCCTGGAGCGACACCCGAGACCCGAACGCCAGGTTCACCGGCTCCGGGTCACCGATCGCACCCAGGACGGCCTCGGCGATCACCGCGGTCACGCTGTCGACGAAGGTGAAGTCACGGGTCTGCACGCCCCCGCCGTGCACCGGCAGCGGCCGGCCGGCCAGGGCGGCGTCGAGGAACGCCGGCACCACCGCGGCGTAGGCGTGCCCGGCCGGCTGGAGCGGCCCGAACACGTTGAAGAACCGGAACGCCAGGGCCGAGATGCCGAACGACGAGCCGTAGGCCAGGGCGTAGGACTCGGTGGCGAGCTTGCTGGCGGCGTAGGGGCTGACCGGTGACGGCTTCAGCGTCTCGACCTTCGGCAGCACCGGGTTGGCCCCGTAGACCGACGACGACGACGCCACCACCACGTGGCCCACGCCGGCCCGGCGCATGGCCTCCAGGACCGAGACGGTGCCGGTGGCGTTCGCCGTGTGGGACGCCATCGGGTCCTTGATCGACTTCGGCACCGACGGACGGGCCGCCAGGTGGACGACCGAGGACGCGCCGACGGCGACGTCGGCGACGGCCGCGGTGTCGCCGATGTCACCGATGACGAGCTCGACGCCGTCGACGCCGTCGAGGTTGTCGGCCCGGCCCGTGCTCAGGTCGTCGAACGCCACGACCTCGTCGATGCCCGCGGTGGCCGCGAGCCGACGGCACAGGTTCGCCCCGATGAAACCGGCCCCACCGGTCACGATGACCCTCACCGGAGCGACCGTAGTCACCGCGGGGCCGAGAGCTGAACCACGGGCCCGCCTCTCACGGCTGGTAGGACACCATCCCATGACCGCCATCGCCCCCGCGGCCGAGATCGACGGCGTCGTGATCGTCACCCCGCGCATCCACCACGACGCCCGAGGCCTCTTCGTCGAGACCTACCGCCGGAGCTGGGTGCCCGGCGGCCGCGAGATGGTGCAGGCCAACCGGGCCGACCGCACCGCCGGGTCGATCGTCGGGCTGCACTACCACCTCCACCAGGCCGACTACTGGTACGTGCCCTCGGGCCGAGCGCGGGTCGTCCTCCACGACCTGCGGCAGGGCTCGGCCACCGACGGGGCGACCCTGGTGCTCGACATCGGGGCCGCCGCCGAGCCCGGTGGTCCCCACGACCACCGTGGCGTCTACATCCCCCCCGGCGTGGCCCACGGCTCCGCCGCCCCGACCGACATGACCATCACCTACCTGGTCGACGGCTACTACAACCCCGCCGACGAGCTGGGCCTGGCCTGGGACGACCCCGACGTCGACGCCGCCTGGGGCGTCGACGACCCCGTCGTGTCCGACCGCGACCGCGCCAACCCGACCCGCTCGGCCCTCCCGTCGGACCGCCGGCCCCACGCCGGGCTGCGCACCGGGCCGTGACCGTGCGCATCCTCGTCACCGGCGGCGCCGGCTTCATCGGCTCCCACTTCGTCCGCCACCTCCTCGCCACCACCGAGGCCCACGTCACCATCTACGACGCCCTCACCTACGCCGGGCACCGCAGCACCGTGGCCGACGTCGTCGCCGACGCCCGGGCGGACCTCGTCGTCGGCGACGTCCGCGACCGGGCCACCGTCGAGGAGGTCATGGCCGGCCACGACGTCGTGGTGCACTTCGCGGCCGAGAGCCACGTCGACCGCTCGATCGTCGGGCCCGACGCCTTCGTCGACACGAACTGCGCCGGCACCAACGTGGTGATGGACGTCGCTCGCCAGGTCGGGGTCGGGCGCGTCGTCCACATCGGCACCGATGAGGTGTACGGGTCGGTCGAGGTCGGCTCCTCGCTCGAGACCGACGCCCTGGAGCCCCGCTCCCCCTACTCGGCCTCGAAGGCCGGATCCGACCTCATCGCCCTGGCCTACCACCACACCCACGGCCTCCCCGTCACCGTGACCCGCTGCACCAACAACTACGGCCCCTACCAGCTCCCCGAGAAGCTGATCCCCCTCTTCACCACCAACCTGCTCGACGGCCGGCCCGTGCCCCTCTACGGCGACGGGCTCCACCAGCGCGACTGGCTCCACGTCGAGGACCACTGCTCCGCCATCGCCACGGTCCTCGAGCGAGGCGCGCCCGGTGAGGTCTACAACATCGGCGCCGGCAACGAGACGGCCAACCGGGTCATCGTCGACCGCCTCCTCGCCCTCACCGGCCGGGACGAGTCCCTCGTCACCCCGGTCGAGGACCGCCTCGGCCACGACCGCCGCTACTCCGTCGACACCGCCAAGGTCCGCGCCCTCGGCTGGCGGCCCCACCACCAGCTCGACGCCGGCCTCGCCGCCACCGTCGCCTGGTACCGCGACAACCGGGCCTGGTGGGAGCCGATCAAGACCGGTCTGGGTTGAGCGACCTCTCTCCTCACTACGATGCCCACGATGATCGAGCAGCGAGAGCCCGATGAGTTCGAGCTGCGCGACTACCTGTCGGTACTGAACCGTCGCAAGGTCACCATCGGCCTCACCGCTCTGATCGTGGTGGCACTCGCGATCGTCTACTCGGCCCTCCAGACGCCGCTGTACCGGGCCACCGGTGAGGTGCTCCTCCAGGACCAGAACGCCGAGGAGATCCTGAGCGCCGGCCAGGGCGCGACCAGCAACCAGACCCTCCAGTCCCGGGTCCGGACCGAGATCGAGGTGATGCGGTCGCGGTCGGTGCGCCAAGCCGTGCGCGAGGAGCTCGGCCGCAGCCCCTCGGTGACGGTCTCGCAGAAGGGCGACACCGCGGTGGTGAGCCTCAGCGCCACCGGCCCGGACCCGGAGCGGGTGGCCGAGGACGTCAACACCTTCGCCACCACCTACATCGAGCTGCGGCGCAACGCCAACGTCGCCACCCTCGAGGAGGCGATCTCCATCCTGGTCGACCAGATCGCCGCCATCGACCAGCAGATCACCGACTCGACCACCCTGCTCGACGCCCTCGAGGAGCAGGTCGCCGCGGCCGACCCGGACGACCCCTCCTACCCGGCCCTCGTGGCCCAGCGGGACGAAGCCAAGGCCGGCGCCGACAACACCCGGCTGACGTTGCAGGCCCAACGGCAGGGCTACAACGAACGCCTGGGCCAGCTCCAGCTGTCGCTCAACGCCGCCCGGTCCGGCGGGGGCCAAGTCGTCTCCGAGGCCGTCGTGCCCGGCGCGCCCTTCGCCCCCGACCCGGTCCGCACGGTCACCATCGCCGTGATGTTCGGCCTCATCCTGGGCGCCGGCCTGGCCTTCCTCCGTGAGTACCTCGACGACACCATCCGGTCCAAGGAGGACCTCGATGCCGTCACCGGCGGGGCCGACGTCCTCGGCCTGATCCCGAAGGTCGAGTCCTGGCGCAACCGGAGCGAGACGCGGCTGATCTCCCTCACCGCCCCCAAGTCGTCGGTGGCCGAGACCTATCGAGGGCTGCGCACGTCGTTGCAGTTCATCGGCGTCGACCGTCCCCTCCGCCTCATCCAGGTCACGAGCGCATCCGCCTCCGAGGGCAAGACCACGACCCTGGCCAACCTCGGCGTCGCCTTCGCCCGCGCCGGGCACCGGGTCGTGCTGGTCGACTGCGACCTGCGGCGGCCCCGCCTCCACCGCTTCTTCGACGTCGACAACGAGGTCGGCCTCACGTCGGTGATCCTCGGCGAGCACTCGATCAGCGAGGCGATCCAGCCGGTGCCGGACGTCCCCCGCCTCGCCGTGCTCGCCTCCGGCCCGCCCCCGCCGAACCCCTCGGAGCTCCTCGCCACCCGCAGCGCCCGCTCGCTGCTCGACTCGCTGGCGGCCCACGCCGACTACGTCCTGATCGACTGCCCGCCGCTGCTGCCCGTGGCCGACTCGGTCATCGTCGCCCGCCACGTCGACGCCACCGTCCTCGTCGCGACCGTCGACAGCACCACCAAGCGGGGCCTCCGCCGGGCCCTGGAGCTGCTCGACCAGATCGACGCTCCCCTCGTCGGCGTGGCCCTCAACGGCCTGGAGGCGGGGGCGGCCTACGCCTACGGGTACGGCTACGGCTACTACGGGGGCTACAGCGGCTACCACGCCGAGGGAAGCGCCCCGTCCCGTCGCCGGTTCGGGCGCCGGCGCCACACGTCCCACGCCAGCGCGGCCGAGGTGGCCGCGGCGCCGCTCCCCGACGCCACCGACCACTGACCGACCGGCCCGGTCACCGACGACCGGTCAGCTGATCGCCACCGATGTCGAGGCGACCGCCTCGGCGGCCTGCCGGGCGTGGTAGCTGCTGCGGGTGAGCGGCGACGCCTCGACGTGGCCGATGCCCATGGCCTCGCCCCGGGCCGCCACCTCGGCCAGTTCGGCGGGTGTCCACCAGCGGGCCACCGGCAGGTGGTGCGCGGTGGGCCGGAGGTACTGCCCGATGGTGACGATGTCGGTGCCGATGGCCGCCAGGTCGGCGAGGGCGCCGAGCAGCTCCTCGACCGTCTCCCCCACCCCAACCATCAAGCTCGACTTGAGGGTGAGATCTTCGGCCTTTGCCCTGGTCAGAACGCTGAGACTGCGGGCATAGGAGGTGGAGGGCCGGACCGCTCGCTGGAGCCGGGCCACGGTCTCGAGGTTGTGGTTGAGCACGTCGGGCCGGGCCGCGAAGATCGTCCCCAGGGCCTCCGGGTCGCCCTTGCAGTCGGGGATCAGGACCTCGACCGCGGTGCCGGGGCGGCGGGCCCGGATGGCCCGGATGGTGGCGGCGAAGGCGGCCGCACCGCCGTCGGGGAGGTCGTCGCGGGCGACGGCGGTGACCACGGCGTGGGCCAGGCCCATGCGCTCGACGGCCTCGGCCACCCGCGCCGGCTCGTCGGGGTCGAGGGGCTCGGGGTGGCGGGTGTCGACCAGGCAGAACCCACAGGCCCGGGTGCAGCGCTCGCCGTTGATCATGAAGGTGGCGGTGCCGTCGGCCCAGCACTCGAAGATGTTGGGGCAGCCCGCCTCCTCGCACACCGTGACCAGGTCGAGGTCGCGCAGCGTGCGCTTCAACCGGACGTAGTCGTCGGTGATCTTGAACCGGGCCTTCATCCACTCCGGCTTGCGCTCGGAGATGGAGAGGCCCTGGGCCACACCGGCCTCGGCCAAGCGCCCCCGCAGCCGCACCGACGTGCCCTCGACCGCCGGGGTCGGCGTCGCCGGCCCCTCGCCGCGGCTGAACGGGGCCAGGTCCGAGGCCCGCTCCCGCCAGACGACGTCGGCCCGGTCGACCCCGCCCCTCCCCCACCGCTCGGCCGCCAGCCGGGCAACGATGTCGGCGACCTCCTTCATCGTCACGTCGACGCCCTCGGCCGCCAGCGAGGTGACCGGCTTGTCGGGGATGCCGCACGGGACGATGGCCCCGAACATGCCCATGTCGGGGTCGACGTTGAGGGCGAAGCCGTGCTTGGACCGGCCCCGGCTCAGCCGCACGCCGATGGCGGCGATCTTGCGGGGCCCGGGCC
Organism: uncultured Iamiaceae bacterium; assembly: GCA_964416885.1. Lineage (GTDB taxonomy): Bacteria > Actinomycetota > Acidimicrobiia > Acidimicrobiales > Iamiaceae > Iamia. The sequence continues at coordinate 1,130 of CAYQGF010000022.1, read as the reverse complement.
CGTCGAGCCCGACCCACACGCCCGGGTACTCGGGCAGGCGGCCGGCGGTGACGCCCAGCTCGGCCAGGGTGTCGATCACCAGCTGCTCGACCGACCGGACGAAGGCGACCGTGTCGGGCTTGGACCCGCCCTTGGCACCGGGCACGGTGAGGATCGGGTAGCCGACGAGCTGACCGGGACCGTGGTAGGTGACGTCACCGCCCCGGTCGGCCCGCTCCAGCTCGGCCCCGACCGACGCCGGCGGCACCAGCACGTGCTCCATGTCGGCGCGGACACCGAGCGTGAACACCTTGGGGTGCTCGACCAGGAGCAGGTGGTCGTGGCCGGGGGTGGCGTGGAGCCCGCTCTGGAGCGCCAGGGCGTCGCGGTAGCGGACCCGGCCCAGCCATCGGACGTGGAGCGGCGGTGCCTCGGTGGGCCCCGCCACTACAGCTCGGCCTCCCAGTCGCGCTGTTCGAGGATGTCGACCACGGTGCGGAGGAAGGCCGCGGCGTAGGCCCCGTCGAAGGCCCGGTGGTCCCACGCCATCGACAGGTTGCCGATCGACCGGATGGCGATCGCCTCGTTCCCGGCCGCGTCGGTCACCACGACCGGCCGCCGGGTGACCCCCTCGGTGGAGAGGATGGCGACCTGGGGCTGGTTGATGACCGGGAGCTGGACGAACGTGCCCGAGGCACCGGCGTTGGTGATGGTGATGGTGCCGCCGCTGATGTCGTCGGCCGACAGCTTGCGGGTGCGGGCCTTCTGCGCCAGGTCGGCGACAGCCCGGGCGATGGCGGGCAGCCGGAGGTCCTGGGCGCCGTGGACGACCGGGACGATCAGGCCCTCGTAGTCGAGGTCGACCGCGATGCCCAGGTTCACCTGGTGGTGCACGATCAGCTCGCCCTCCCCCACCGAGGCGTTCATGTGCGGGAACTCGGCGATGGCGTCGACCAGGGCCCGGGCGATGAACGGCAGGTAGGTGAGGCTGATGCCCGCCTCGGCCTTGAACCGCTCCTTGTGGGCCCGGCGGACCCGCTCGACGCCCTCGAGGTCGACCTCCATGACCGTGAACACGTGGGGCGAGGTGGCCTTCGAGCGGACCATGTGCTCGCCGGTGCGGCGCCGGATGTTGTTGAACGGCACCGTGG
>CAYQGF010000021.1:0-22667 GCA_964416885.1 uncultured Iamiaceae bacterium | reverse complement strand
CTGGTGCTGGGCGACGACCGCGACCAGCCCCCGACGCTCACCGACGACTTCCGGGGCTCGGGGCTGTCGCACCTGCTGGCGGTCTCGGGCCAGAACGTCGCCTTCGCCCTGGCGGTCGCCGGCCCGGCGTTGCGTCGGCTGTCGATCGAGGGCCGGGTCGTCGGCGTGGCGATGGTGCTGGGCCTGTTCGTGGTCCTCACCCGGGGCGAGCCGTCGGTGCTCCGGGCGGTGGCGATGGCGGCCGGCGCGACGCTGGCGGCGGCGCGGGGCCGGCCGACGCCGGGGGTGCAGGTCCTCGGCCTGGCCGTGGCGGCCTGCATCCTGGTCGACCCGCTCCTGGTGGGCTCGGTCGGCTTCCACCTGTCCGTGGCGGCCACCGCCGGCATCCTGGTGATCGGGCCTCGTCTGGCCCAGGCCCTGCCCGGCCCGCCGGCGGTCGTCCTCCCCCTCGCCGTGTCGGCGTCGGCGCAGCTCGGCGTGGCGCCCCTGCTCGTCGCCACCTTCGACGGCATCCCGGTGACGAGCCTGGTGGCGAACGTGCTCGCGGCCCCGGCCGCGGCCCTGGTGATGACGTGGGGCCTGCCCGCCGGGGTCGTCGCCGGGGTGCTCGGCCCGACGCTGGCCGGGCTGCTCCACCTGCCCACCCGTCTGGCCCTCGTGTGGCTGGCGGGCGTGGCCCGCGCCGCGGCCAGCGCCCCGCTGGGCCAGCTCGGCTGGCCCCACCTGGTGGCGATCGGCGGCGGTGTCGTCCTGGTGCTCGCCCGGCGGCCGGGCCCGGAGGGTGCGCCGCCCGGCCCGGCGCGGCCGGCGTCGGTGCGGTCGGCAGCGGTGCGGGCCCGACGGGTGGTCGCGGGGCTGCTGGTCGCGGTGGCGATGGGGCAACCGGCGGTCGCCCTGCGTTCCCCGCCCGTGCACGCCGTACCGGTCCCCGGCGTCGACGTGTGGGTCGCGGGAGCGACGGTGGTCGTCGTGGCCCCGGGGACCGGGCCGACCGCGACGCTCGAGGGCCTGCGCCGGGCCGGCGTCACCCGGGTCGACCTGCTCGTCGTCGGCCCCGGGGCCACGGCGGCCGACGAGGAGGATGCGGCCCGCCATCGGGCCCGGGTGGCCCGCACCTGGTGGGCCGGTCGCGACCCGCCGACGGCGGTCCGCCTCGGTGCCCTCGACGTCGTGCTGGGTGACGGCGACGCCGCCGTCGAGGTGCACGTCGCCCGTCCCCCGTGACCCGTGTCCGGCCGGGCCGGGGCCGCCCGCGGGACGGCTACCGTCGGCGTCGTGACCGCGCCCGACGCCGCCGCTCCCGGGCCCCGGGCCGATCGGGCGGTCGCGGCCGCCCTGGCCGCCACCCGGGGCGAGCCGGTCGACGACCCGAGCCGCCCGGCCCGCCGGGCCGTCCACGTGATCGCCGCCATCCGCGCCCATCGGCCCGTCCCCGCTCCCGACCCGTCCGCCGGCGAGGGCTGACGTGGGCTCGGTCCGGCTGGTCAAGGGCAGCGACGACGTCCTCCGGGAGGAGACCGTCACCGCGCTCGTCGACCGCTTGGTCGGCGATGGCGACCGTGGCCTCCTCGTCGACGAGCACGCCGGCCCGGACTACGAGCTCGAGGCGGTGGTCGACGCGGCCAGCACCCTGCCGTTCCTCACCGAGCGTCGGGTCGTGGTGGCGCGCCACGTCGCCCGCTTCTCCAACGCCGATGCCCTGAGGCCGCTGCTCGGCTATCTCGCCGACCCGCTCCCGACCACCGACCTGGTCCTGGTCTGGGAGCGCAGCCCCGAACCGGGCACCCGTCTCGGCAACGTCCCCCCGACCCTGACCAAGGCGCTCAAGGCGGCGGACGCCGAGGTCGTCGATGCCGACCCGCCGGCCAAGAACCGCGAGTCCTGGGTGACGGCCCAACTGGCGGCGCACGAGCTGAAGGTCGACCGGGCCGCGGCCGCCCTGATCGCCACCCAGCTCGGCGAGGCCGCCGGCGCCGTGGTGGAGCTGGCCGAGCGGCTCGTCGGCGTCCACGGGGCCGGGGCGCGCCTCGGCGTCGAGGAGGTGCGCCCGTGGTTGGGGGAGGCCGGCGGCGTCCCGCCGTGGGAGCTCACCGATGCCATCGACAAGGGCGATGCGGCCACCGCCCTCGACCGGCTCCACCGGATGCTCCACGGCGGTGGCCGCCACGAGCTCCAGGTGATGGCGACCCTCCAGGGCCACTACGCCCGGGTGCTGCGCCTCGACGGGGCCGGTGCTCGCTCCGAGAAGGAGGCGGCCCAGGTCCTCGGGCTGCGGGGGTCGACCTTCCCGGCTCGCAAGGCGCTCGACGTGTCCCGCACGCTCGGGTCGCGCGGGATCGCCCGGGTGATCGGGTTGCTCGCCGAGGCCGATCTCGCCCTCAAGGGCGCCCAGGCCTGGCCCGGCGAGCTGGTGATGGAGGTGTTGGTCGCCCGGCTGGCCGCCACGTCACGGCAGGCCCGCCGCCGCTGACACACAACGGGGTCAGACCCCATTGTGTGTCGACAGGGGGTCACCCGTCCGGAGGGCCGAGGAGGGTGGCGAGGGCCCGGGCGCCGACGAGGGTGCCGAGCAGGACGACGATGCCGCCCCCGCCGACGAGGCGGAACGACACCCCGAGCAGGAGCGTGCCGAGCACCCAGACCGACGCGGCCATGAGCGCGGCTTGGAGGCTGAAGCGGGTGGGGTCGTGCAGGATCGGGGGAGGAGGCTCAGGCCTCGGCGGCGGCCTCGACCCGCTTGACCAGGCGGGCCTTGCGGCGGGCGGCCTGGTTCTTGTGGATCACGCCCTTGGCCGCGGCCTTGTCGATGCGCTTCAGGGCGATGCGCAGGGCCTCGGCGGCCTCGTCGCTCCCGGCCTCGGCGGTGGTCACGGCCGCCTTCGTGCGCGTGCGCATCTCCGAGCGCACGGCCTTGTTGCGGAGGCGGCGCTTCTCGTTCTGGCGGTTGCGCTTGATCTGGCTCTGGATGTTGGCCACGGGGGGTTCCTCACCACTGAGGTCGGTCTCGACTGGGCTGGGAGAGCCTACCGGGCCGGCCCGGTGGCGCACCATCCGGGGTGGACACCCCCTCGGTGCCGACCCTGGACCGGGCGGCCCGATGACCGACGATGACCGGGTATGTCGACGACCCGGACCCTCACCGTCGTCGCCGTCGGCCTGGCCGTCGTGGCCCTGGTCGCGGCGGCCGCGGTCCGGCGGGGCCGGCCCGTCGGCCACCGCCACGTGGTGGTCGCCCTCCTCGTGAGCGGGCTGGGCACCGTCGGCGTGACGGTGCTCGTGCTGGCCCGCGTCGGAGGCTACGGGGCCTTCGTGGTGGCCCACGTCGGCTACCTGGCGCTGGTCCTCACCGTGCCGCTGATCGGGCTGGGCCTCGGTGCCCTCGCCGTGCGCCGAGGCGCGGTGCCGGCGGTGTGGGCGGTCGTGGCCCTGGCCCTGCTGCCCGTGCCGGTCGGCATCTACGCCACCCACGTCGAGCCCTACCGCCTGCGGGTCGACCGGCTCACCGTCGTGGTCGACGCCGACCGGGCCGGTGACGACGAGGTCACCGTCGGCGTCCTCGCCGACCTCCAGACCGCGGGTGTCGGGGCCCACGAGCGTCGGGCCGTCGACGAGCTGATGGCGGCCCGGCCCGACATCGTCCTGCTGCCGGGCGACCTGTTCCAGGGCGACCTGACCGATCGGCACCTGGCCGAGATGCGCGAGCTGCTCGGCCGGCTGGACGCCCCGGGCGGGGTGTTCTTCGTGCGGGGCGACTCCGACGGGCGCGACGGTGGGCCGGCGGACCGCATCCTGGACAGGCTCGACATCACCGTGCTGGTCGACGAGGTGGCCGAGGTGGTCGTCGGCGACCGCACCGTGCGCATCGGCGGCACCGGCCTCGACTACGACAGTCGCCGGGCCCGGGCGGTCAAGGACGACCTGGCCGCGACACCCGACGACGGTGCCGTCACGATCCTGGTCAGCCACCGGCCCGACACCGTGCTCGACCTGCCCGCCGACAGCCGGGTCGACCTGACCGTCGCCGGCCACACCCACGGGGGCCAGATCGTCCTGCCGGTGCTCGGCCCGATCGCGACCCTCAGCGCCGTGCCCCGCGCCGTGGGCCGGGGCGGGCTGCATGACCTCGACGGCAACTCGATCTACGTGTCGCCCGGGGTCGGGCTGGAGCGCAGCGGCGCCCCCCAGGTCCGGTTCCTCAGCCGCCCGGCCGTCGGCATCCTCACCCTGGCCGACGGCTGAGCGCGGGCCGACATCGAGGCGGGGCCGGCCCCGCCCCGTCGGTAGGCTCGACCGACCGTCCCACAGAAGCCCAGGCATGGACCTCGACCGCCTCCGCAACATCTCGATCATCGCCCACATCGACCACGGGAAGACCACGCTGTCGGACCGGGTCCTGGAGAAGAGCGGCATCGTCAGTGCCCGAGAGATGCGGGCCCAGTACCTCGACTCGATGGACATCGAGCGGGAGCGGGGCATCACGATCAAGCTCCAGTCGGTCCGCATCCCGTGGCGCGACCACGTCATCAACCTGATCGACACCCCCGGCCACGTCGACTTCGGCTACGAGGTCAGCCGCTCGCTGGCCGCCTGCGAGGGCGTGGTCCTGCTGGTCGACGCGGCCCAGGGCATCGAGGCCCAGACCCTGGCCAACTGCTACCTGGCCCTCGAGAACGACCTCGAGATCGTGGCCTGCATGAACAAGATCGACCTGCCGGCCGCCGACCCCGACCGTTGCGCGGCCGAGATCGAGAACGTGCTCGGCATCCCGGCCACCGACGTGCTCCGCATCAGCGCCAAGACCGGCGACGGGGTCGACGAGCTGCTCGACGCCGTGATCGACCGCATCCCCGCCCCCGAGGGCGACCCCGACGACCCGCTGCGGGCGCTCATCTTCGACTCCCACTTCGACCCCTACCGGGGTGTCGTCAGCTCGGTCCGGGTCATGGACGGCACCCTCCGCAGCGGGGCCAAGCTCCGCTTCATGCAGGCCGGCGCCACCCACGGGGCCGAGGAGATCGGTGTCCGCAGCCCCGACCACCGGCCGGTCGACAGCCTCGGGCCGGGGGAGACGGGCTACCTGATCGCCGGGATCAAGGACGTCGGTGCCGCCCGCTCCGGCGAGACGGTCACCGACACCGCCAACCCGGCGGCCGAGCCGCTCGACGGCTACCGCGACCCCAAGCCGATGGTGTTCTGCGGGCTGTACCCGATCGACGGCGACGAGTTCCCCGACCTCCGTGAGGCCCTGGAACGGCTGCGGCTGAACGACTCCAGCTTCACCTACGAGCCGGAGAGCTCCGGCGCCCTCGGCTTCGGCTTCCGCTGCGGCTTCCTCGGCCTGCTCCACATGGAGATCGTCCGGGAGCGGCTGGAGCGGGAGTTCGACCTCAGCCTGATCGCCACCGCGCCGTCGGTGGAGTACCGGGTCCACACCACCAAGGGTGAGGTGGTCGAGATCGACAACCCGTCGGAGATGCCGCCGATGGCCGAGGTCGACGGCATCGAGGAGCCGTGGCTGGAGGCCAGCATCCTCACCCCGACCGACTACACGGGCACCCTGATGGAGCTCTGCCAGAACCGGCGGGGCGAGATGCAGAAGCTCGAGTACCTGTCGCCCGAGCGGGTCGAGCTCCGCTACAAGATGCCGCTGGCCGAGGTGGTCACCGACTTCTTCGACCAGATGAAGAGCCGGACCCAGGGCTACGCCAGCCTCGACTACGAGCCGGCGGGCTACGACCTGTCCGCGCTGGTGAAGGTCGACATCCTGCTCAACAGCCAGCCGGTCGACGCCTTCAGCATGATCGTCCACCGCGACAAGGCCGAGGACTACGGCCGGCGGATGTGCGAGAAGCTCAAGGAGCTGATCCCGCGCCAGATGTTCGACGTGCCGATCCAGGCCGCGGTCGGTGGGCGCATCATCAGCCGCCAGACGGTGAAGGCCAAGCGTAAGGACGTCATCTCCAAGTGCTACGGCGGCGACATCACCCGGAAGCGCAAGCTCCTGGAGAAGCAGAAGGAGGGCAAGAAGAAGATGAAGTCGATCGGTCGGGTCGAGGTCCCGCAGGAAGCCTTCGTCAGCGCCCTCCGCCTCGACGACTGACCCGTGTCGAAAGGTGTCAGACACCCTTCGACACACAGGTGGTCACCAGAGGTCGTCCCGGAACCGGAAGAGCGGGGCGGCGCGGAAGGCCTGGGCCGGACCGTCGAAGCGCTCGGCCTCGGCGGCCCACTGCCGGACGCTGTCGGTGTCGTCGTCGCCGCCCGTGCGCCGGTCGAGCATCGTGCACCCGGCCCGGTCGAACCAGCGCCGGATGGCCGGAGTGAGGTCCGGCGGCCGGCGATGGCGGGTCCAGAGCACCGCGGCCCCGGGCCGGCACAGCGTAGGGACGGCGGCGATCGTGCGCTCGACGTCGGCGTCGCTGACGTTGCCGAAGATCCCGCAGAGCAGGAGGACGTCGACCGGTGCCACGTCGGCCAGCACCTCGGTCGTACCGGCGTCACCGGTGACCACGTCGCCGGGCACCCCGGCGTCGCCCAGCGCGGCCCGGGCCCGGTCGGCCAGCCCGGCGTCCAGCTCCACCAGCCGGACGGTCACGTCGGCCCGACGGGGGTGGCCGGCCAGGGCCCCGACGACGTCGCGCCCATCGCCGGCGCACAGCGACGCCAGCCGGACGGGTCCAGGTGGCGCGGTGCTCACGGCGTCGCTCGTGAGCTCGACGACCGCGGCCAGCCGGTCCCGGAGCGGGTGGTCGTCGGCCGCGTAGTGCTCGTGCCACGCCTGCCAGTCCCTCGTCACCGGGGCGACGGTAGTGCCGCCCCTTCCGTCCCGGTCCTGGGGTAGAACGCCGGGATGACGACGTTCTTCGTCCACGGGGTGCCGGAGACGGCGGCGATCTGGGATCGGGTCCGCGGCCTGGTCGGGCGGGAGAGCACAGCCCTCCAGCTGCCCGGCTTCGCCGCCCCCCGGCCCGATGACCACGACGGCGGGATGGAGGCCCAACTGGCCTGGTTGGCCGAGCAGGTGCAGGCCGCGGACGAGCCGGTCGACATCGTCGGCCACGACTGGGGCGGCATCCTCGTCGCCCGGCTCGCCACCTCCGCCCCGGCCGGGCTGCGGAGCTGGGTCAGCGACGCCCCCGGAGCGATCGACCCCAGCTTCGAGTGGCACGACTTCGCCAAGGTCTGGCAGACCCCGGGGGAGGGGGAGGCCTTCTTCGAGGGGATGCTGGCCTCGCCCGAGGGGGCGGCCGCGGCGATGACGATGACCGGGGTCCCCGAGGCCGATGCCCCGGCGTTGGTCGAGGCGGTCGACGACCTGATGGTCGACTCGATCCTGCGGCTCTACCGCTCGGCCACTGCGGTCGGCACCGAGTGGGCCGCCGCGGGGCCCCCGTCGGTCCCCGGCCTGGTGCTGGTGGCCGAGGGTGACGCCTTCGGCGACGTCGAGACGTCCCGTCGGGTCGCCGCCGACCTGGGGGCCGGCTTCGAGGTCGTCCCCGGGGGGACCCACTTCTGGCCCCTGAGCGCCCCCGAGGCCGGCGCCGCCGCCCTCGAGCGGTTCTGGTCGTCGCTCGACTGAGCGGGCCAGGCCCGTCGATGGTCGACCGCTCGTCCGGGACCGCCACCGCGGTGCTGTGGTTCCGGCGCGACCTTCGGTTGGCCGACAACCCGGCCCTGGTCGAGGCGGCCCGGGCGCACGACCGGGTCGTCGCCCTGTTCGTCGACGACGTCCGGCTCCGCCGCCCGGCCGGGGCCAACCGGCGCTGGTTCCTCCACGGCTGCCTGGCCGAGCTCGACGAGCGCACCGGCGGGAACCTCGTCGTCCGCACCGATACCCCGGCCCGGGCGGTCCGGGCCGTCGCCCGCGAGGTCGGGGCCGTCGCCGTCTACTGCGCCGAGGACGCCGGCCCCTATGGCACGGCCCGCGACGACGAGGTCCGCGCCGCGCTCCACCAGGACGACGTGGAGCTGTGGTCCGTCGGCACCCCGTACGCCGTGCCCCCGGGAACCCTGTTCACCGGGTCGGGCACGCCGTTCAAGGTCTTCACCCCGTTCTCCCGGGCCTGGCGGTCCCACGGGTGGGACGACCCGGTCGCCGCGCCCGACGATGTCACCTGGGCCGCCGGAGTCCGCTCCGACGGCCTGCCCGAGCGGCCCGAGGTCGACGCCGACCTGCCGACGCCGGGGGAGGAGGCGGGTCGGAGACGCCTGGCCGCCTTCCTCGACGGCACCGTCGACGACTACGCGGACCGGCGCGACCGCCCGGGTGCGGAGGGGACCTCCCGGCTCTCGCCCTACCTGAAGTTCGGCTGCGTCCACCCCCGCCAGGCCCTCGCCGGGCTGGGCCGCGGGCCGGGGCCGGAGACCTTCGGCACCGAGCTGTGCTGGCGGGACTTCTACGCCGACGTCCTCCTCCACCAGCCCCGCTCGGCCCGCCACAGCCTCCGCGCCGACATGGCCGGCATCCGCCTCGACACGGGGAGGCGGGCCGACGAGCGGTTCGCGGCGTGGTGCGAGGGCCGGACCGGGGTGCCGATCGTCGACGCCGGCATGCGCCAGCTGGTCGCCACCGGGTGGATGCACAACCGGGTGCGGATGATCGTTGCCTCGTTCCTGGTGAAGGACCTCCACATCGACTGGACGCGCGGGGCCCGGTTCTTCATGGAGCACCTGGTCGACGGGGACCTGGCCTCCAACCAGCACGGCTGGCAGTGGGTGGCCGGCACCGGCACCGATGCGGCGCCGTACTTCCGGGTGTTCAACCCCTTCGCCCAGTCCGCACGCTTCCACCCGTCGGGCGACTACGTCCGCCGCTGGGCCCCGGAGGTGGGGTCCGACCGGTACCCCGACCCGATCGTCGACCACGCCGTAGAAAGGGACGAGGCGCTCCGTCGATGGCGGGAAGCCACGGGGCGGCCCTGAGCCGCCAGCACTCGGTAGAGTCGAGTGCCAATGCTCGACGATCGCAAGGCCACGATCTTGCGGGCCGTGGTGGAGGAGTACATCCACACGGCCCAGCCGGTGGGGTCCGGCCACGTCGCGGCCGCGCCCGGGGTCGCGGTGTCGTCGGCCACCGTGCGCAACGAGATGGCCAGCCTGGAGCAGGAGGGCTTCCTGGCCCAGCCCCACACCAGCGCCGGGCGGATCCCCACCGAGGCCGGCTACCGCTACTACGTCGACCACCTGGCCAGCCGGCCCACCCTCGACCGGGCCAGCGCCCAGCAGGTCAAGGCGTTCTTCGACAGCACCCACGGCGCCCTGGAGCGGATGCTCGCCGACACCTCCCGCCTGCTGTCCGGGCTCACGGGCACCGCGGCCGTCATCACCGGCCCCCCGGTCGAGCTGGCCACCGTCCGGTCGGTCCAGTTGGTCGGGCTCACGGCCCGCACCGCCCTGCTGGTGGTGGTCCTCTCCAACGGCTCGGTCGAGAAGGCGACCGTCGAGCTCGGCGCCGACGGCCTCGACGTCACCGAGGACGACGTGGCCGTCGCCGGCACCCACATCGCCGCCCACCTGGTCGGTCAGCGGCTCGACCTCCTCCGCCACGTGCCCCCGCCCGGCGTCGGGGCCCCGTCGTCGGTCGTCGCCCTGGTCGAGGCGGCCCGCGTCGCGGTCGGCCCCGACGGCGACCACCTCTACATCGGGGGGACCGACCGCATGGCCGGGGCCTTCGAGGCCGTCGAGCAGGTGCGCCAGGTGCTGGGCCTGTTGGAGCAGCAGCTCGTCGTGGTGAGCCTGCTCCGCGACGTCCTCGACCGGGGCCTCCAGGTCGCGATCGGCTCCGAGACGGGGATGACGACCCTGGCCGACTGCTCGATCGTGGTCGCCCCCTACGAGGTCGAGGGCGAGCCCGTCGGCACCGTCGGGGTCCTCGGCCCGACCCGGATGGACTACGCCCAGGCCCTCGCCGCCGTCGCCGTCGTCGGCAAGCGGCTCGGTCGCCGGCTGAGCGAGGGCTGACCTGTGAGGAGCTGCTAGCAGTGGCCGACGACCTGTACGCCGTGCTCGGCGTGGCCCGCACCGCGACGGCCGACGAGATCAAGAAGTCGTACCGTCGGCTGGCGCGCCAGCACCACCCCGACGCCAACCCCGGTGACCCGGAGGCCGAGGCCCGGTTCAAGGAGGTGGCCCGGGCCTACGAGGTCCTGTCCGACCCGCAGCGTCGGCAACGCTACGACACCTACGGCACCGACTCGCCGGGTGGGCCCGACCTGGGGGACGCCTTCGGCGGTGGTCTGGGCGACATCTTCGACGCCTTCTTCGGCGGCGGCGGAGGGGGCGGCTTCGGCGGCGGGCGGCGGGGCGGCCCACCCCGGGGCGGCGACATGGAGGTCACCCTCGACCTCAGCTTCGAGGACGCGGTGTTCGGCACCAACGCCCCGGTCGTGGCCCGGGTGCCGGTCCCGTGCGACACCTGCGAGGCCACCGGGGCCGCGCCCGGCACCCACCCCTCGACCTGCCCGACCTGCGAGGGGGCCGGCCAGGTCCGCCAGGTCCGCCAGTCGATGCTCGGCCAGATGGTCACCGCCCGGCCCTGCCCGCAGTGCGGGGGGCTGGGCCAGGTCGTCACCGACCCCTGCCCCGACTGCCACGGCGAGGGCCGGCGGTCCGTCGAGCGCACCTACCCGGTCGACATCCCGCCCGGGGTGGCCGACGGCAACACCCTCCGCCTGCCCGGCTACGGCCCGGCCGGCCCCCGCGGCGGCCCCGCCGGCGACCTCTACGTCCACCTGAGGGTGACCCCGCACCCCCGCTTCACGCGGGACGGTGACCTGCTGCTCCACGACCTCCACGTCAGCCCGGCCCAGGCCGCCCTGGGCGCCACCTTCTCGCTGGAGACCCTCGATGACGTCGAGGAGATCGTGCTGCCGCGGGGCACCCAGCCCGGCGCCACCGTGGTGCTGCGGGGCCGGGGTGTTCCCCGGGTGCGGGGCCGGGGCCGGGGCGACCTGCTGGTCACGGTCGTCGTCGACGTCCCGACCGGGCTGAGCGAGGAGGAGGACGCCCTCTACCGCCAGCTCGCCGCCCTCCGGGGCGAGGAGGTCGCACCCCCCGAGACGGGCCTCCTGTCCAAGATCCGCTCCGCGTTCAAGTGAGCCCGTCGTTCCGGTGAGCCCGGGGCCCGGCCCCCACGTGTTCGTCGCCGACCTGGAGCGGCCCGAGCTCGACGACCGCGACCGCCACCACCTGGCCAGGGCGTTGCGGCTGCGGCCGGGCGACCCCCTGACGATCAGCGACGGCGCCGACCGCTGGCGACCGGCCCGGTTCGGCCCGACGGTCGAGCCCGACGGGCCGGTCGAGACGGTGGTCGCGCCGACGCCCGCGGTCACCGTGGGGCTGGCACCGGTCAAGGGGACACGGCCCGAGTGGGCGGTCCAGAAGCTCACGGAGCTGGGGGTCGACGCCATCTGGCTGCTCGTCGCCGAGCGCTCGGTCGTGCGCTGGGACGCCGAGCGGGGGAAGCCGGGGAGCGGCCCGGCCGAGCGGCTGGGCCGGGTGGCCCGGGAGGCGGCGATGCAGAGCCGCCGCTGTCGCCTGCCGGTCCTGCGGGTCGGCGTGCCCTTCGCCGAGGCCGTCGCCGCCCCGGGGGTGGTGGTCGCGGACCGTGACGGCGGTCCCGCCGACCTGGCCCGGCCCGTCGTGCTGGTCGGCCCCGAGGGGGGCTGGTCGCCGGCCGAGCGGGCCCAGGCCCCGGCGACGATGGGCCTCGGGCCCACCGTCCTCCGGGCCGAGACCGCGGCCGTCGCCGCCGCCGTCGTCCTCACCGCCCTGCGGGCGGGGACGGTCGCTCCGGTCCGTCCCGGGACACCACCTGACGCCAACACGCACGGTGGTTGATCGTCGGGCTCTCACGACGTAGTGTGGTCGCCGGAGGGGGCCTGGGCCACGTCGTAGGCTGGTCGGGAATCCCCCGCCGGCCCCATCAGCACGAGCGTTCCGACAGGGCGCCCGCGAGCAGGAGACACATCTAGGGCGATGAGCATCATCGACAGCGACCTCGGCGACGCCGCGAGCCAGCTCTACGGACGCAAGGTGGGCGAACGGCTGCGCTCGATCCGGCGTCAGAAGGGCCTCTCGCTCCAGGAGGCCGAGGAAGCCTCGGAGCAGGAGTTCAAGGCGTCCGTGCTCGGGGCCTACGAGCGGGGCGAGCGCGCCATCTCCGTGCCCCGCCTCCAGCGCCTGGCTCGCTTCTACAACGTGCCGGTCGACCAGCTCCTGCCCCGCGACCGGGACTCCGACGACGAGGTGCTCGACCTCACCGTCGCCGTGCCCGACCGGCGCAAGGTCGTCCTCGACCTCACCCGCCTCGACGGGCTCAACGGCGTGGCGGCCGAGATGCTGACCCGCTACCTGACCATGATCCAGGTGCAGCGGCAGGACTTCAACGGCCGGGTGCTCACCATCCGCCGCGACGACCTGCGCGCCATCGCCTGCATCCTCGACACCAGCGAGGAGGGCGCGGTCAAGCGTCTCGACGAGCTGGGCCTCACCTACTCCCGCTGAGCGCCCCGCCGGCGCCGCTGGGCGCCTACCTGCACGTGCCCTTCTGTCGGCACCGCTGTGACTACTGCGCCTTCGCCACCTGGACCGACCGCGACCACCTGATCGAGCGGTACATGGCCGCCTGCCGGGCCCACGCGGCGCGCCTGGCCTCCGGTCACGATGGCCTTGCCTCTGGCCCCGACGGCACGGGGCTGCGCCCGGTCACGTCGGTGTTCGTCGGTGGGGGGACGCCGTCGCGCGTCGCTCCCGACCTGTTGCTCGGGGTGCTGGCCGAGCTGCCGATCGCTCCCGGAGCCGAGGTCACCGTCGAGTGCAACCCCGAGGACCTCGACCTCGACCGGGCCGCGGCGTACGCCGCGGGAGGCGTCACCCGGATCTCGCTCGGCGTGCAGTCGATGGTGTCCCACGTCCTCGCCGCCCTCGGTCGCCAGCACCCGCCGGAGGCGGTCGCCCCGGCGGTGGCCGCGGCCCGGTCCGCGGGCCTCGACGTCAACCTCGACCTGATCTATGGGGGCGCGGGTGAGTCGGTGGCCGACTGGGCCGCCACCGTCGACGGCGCCGTCGCCCTCGGGCCGGACCACGTCAGTGCCTATGGGCTCACCGTCGAGGCCGGGACCCCGCTGGCCCGCGACCCGGCCCGGCACCCCGACGACGACGACCAGGCCGACAAGTACGAGGTGGTGACCGATCGGCTCGAGGCCGCCGGGCTCGCCTGGTACGAGATCTCCAACTGGGCCCGGCCCGGTCACGAGTGCCGCCACAACCTCCTGTACTGGACGATGGGCGAGTACGTCGCCCTCGGGTGCGCGGCCCACGGGCACCGGGCCGGCGTCCGCCACTGGACCCACCGCACGCCGGAGCGGTACATCGCCGCGGTCGACGACGGCCGAGACCCGATCGCCGGCTCCGAGGAGCTGGGCCCCGAGGAACGGTCGGTCGAGGCCGTCCAGCTCGCCATCCGGACCCGGGCCGGCGTGCCGGCCGCCGCCCTGGCGTCCGACGACCGGGCCGCTCTCGTCGGGCTGGTGGCGGAGGCCGACGATGCCGACGACCGGGTCGTCCTCACCCGGGCCGGCCGCCTGCTGGCCAACGAGGTCGCCGTCCGCCTCCGCGCGCCGTAGCCGACAGCCGTACGCGACGTGCCAGGCACGTCGCGTACGTCTCGACGGCCCGTGGGCTGGCGTCGGCGGGTGACGGTTCGCCAGGCTCCTGGCATGGAGCCGACGGTGGACTGGACCGAGGTCTGGGACGAGGACCTCGCCAGCGCCGACCCCCTTGCCGTGCCCGGCTACGCCGAGCGGTTGGCGGCGATCGGTGGCGAGTCGGTCCGCACCGGCCGCACCGCCACCCACGTCCGCATCGAGGGCTGCTTCGACGTGCTGGGCGGGTCGATGGGCGTCGTCCACGGCGAGCGGGTCGTCCGGGCCTTCGACCGGGCCGTCGAGCAGCGGCTCCCGGTCGTCTGCGTCGGCCGCAGCGGGGGCGCCCGGATGCAGGAGGGCATGGTGTCGCTCCTCCAGATGGGCCGGACGTCCGCCGCGGCCCAGCGCCACGCCGACGCCGGGCTGCTGTCGGTCGCGGTGCTGCGCTCACCCACCACCGGCGGGGTGCTGGCCTCCTACGCCTCGTCGTGCTCGCTCCTGGTGGCCGAGGCCGGGGCGACGGTCGGCTTCGCCGGCCCCCGGGTCGTGGCCGACACCACCGGGGAGCGCGTCGACGGGCTCTCGCACACCGCCGAGACCGCGCTCGCGGCCGGCCTGGTCGACGCCGTGGTGCCCGCGGGTGAGCTCGACGCCTGGGTCGACGTCGCCCTGGGCCTGGCGGAACGACGCCTGCCGACGCGTCCCCTGCCGGCGCCGGGCGAGCCCGTGTCGGCTACCGGGGCCTGGGGCGAGGTGCTCCGGGCCCGGCGGGCCGACCGACCCACCGGGATCGACGTCGCCGCGGCCCTCTGCTCCTCGTGGGTCGACCTCGCCGCCCCGGACCCGACCGTGCGCAGCGGCCTGGCCGTCGTGGCCGGTCGGCGGGCGGTCGTCGTCGCCTCGGACCGTCGGGCCGCCGACGGGCGTCCCACCCCGCAGGGGTTCCGCCAGGCCCAGCGGGCCGTGGCCCTCGCCGGTCGGCTCGGCCTGCCGGTCGTGAGCCTGGTCGACACGCCCGGCGCGGCGCCCGGCCCGGCCAGCGAGAACGACGGGGTCGCCCGCGAGATCGCCGCGACCTTCCGGGCCTTCGCGGCGGTGCCGGTCCCGACGGTCGGGGTGTGCGTCGGGGAGGGGGGCAGCGGCGGGGCGCTGGCCCTGGCCTGGTGCGACACCCTCCTGGTCCAGGAGCACGCCGTGTTCTCGGTGATCGGCCCGGAGGGGGCCGCCACGATCCTCGAACGCGACGCCTCGAAGGCACCCGACGTCGCCGAGCACCTGGGCCTCACCAGCACGCGGCTCGGTGACCTCGGCATCGTCGACGCCGTGGTCCCCGACGACCTGGCCGCGACCGTGGCGGCGGTCGAGCGGTCCCTCGACACCGTCGAGCCGGGCCGCCGGGCCACCCGCCCCGACGCCGTCTCCGCCGCCGCCCTGCGGTCCTAGGCGGCTCAGCGGCCGGCGTCCGGCCGTGGTGGCGGTGCGGGCGGGAGGCGGAAGGTCTGGCCCGGGAGGATCAGGTCGGGGTCGTCGGGGTCGACCAGCCGGTCACGGTTGGCCTCGACCAGGCTGCGCCAGTAGGGCGCGACCTCGGCATCGGTGGGTGGACGGCTCCAGGCGTCGGCCAGCACGGCCTCGGCGATGTGCCAGAGGTGGTCGCCCGGCGCCGCCACCCACTCGGGAGCCGGGGCCGGTGCGGCCCCGGCCGTGTCGTCGGTCGTGCCGTCGTCCGCCCCGTCGTCCACGCGGAGGGTGGCGCTGCCGTCGTCGTCCTCGGTCCCCGGGGGGAGCCGGCGCAGGGTCACGTCGTCGGAGCCGGGGAGGCGTTGGAGGACGACGGCGCTCTCGGCCGGCCCGCCGGGTGGCCCGCCCGGCGGGTGCGCCCCGGGCACCAGGTCGGTCGCCATCAGGGAGGCCGCCGAGGCGGTGATGCCGATGCCCGCCACCGTGCCCAGGAGCCGGCGGACGGCCGGGAGCGTCGCCCGGTCGGCCAGCCGGACCAGGGTCGCGATGCGGCTCGACCGAGCGGCCAACCCGACCGCGGTGACGGCGAGCAGGTACCAGGCCAGCGTCAGCGCCACCAGGCGGACGAGGGCGAAGACGGCGACGAGGACGTCACGGTCATCGAGCCACAGCCGGAGGGCGGAGCGGTCGAGGAGGGGCGGCGTCGAGAGTGGGCCGGCCCCGAGCCGGTGCAGGCCCAGGAGGACGACGACCAGGACGACGACCCACGTCGCGCCGAGCAGGGCCCGCCGCCAGGCCGGCCCGGCGACCGTCGCCGTCATCAGGGGCCGACCGCCACACGGGCGCCGTCGGCCCGCTCGACGACGAGGTCGGGGCAGCCGTCCCGGTCGGGGTCGACGGACCGGATGGTCACCCCGTCGGTCACGGTGGTGATCGCCGGGACCGTCACCTGCTCCGACCCCGCCACCCAGCGGTCGAACACGAACACCTCGCCGGTCGAGGGGCGGAGGGTCGCGGGCGTCGCCGTGCCGTCGCAGTCCCAGTCGCCGACGACGGCGCGGTCGCCGGACCGACCCGCGACCCACGTCACGGCACCGAGCGAGATCCGCGGCCCGTCGATCACGAGGGCCTCGGCGCAGCCGTCCCCGTCGATGTCGGCGGTGGGCGGGGGCTGCGCCGGGGCGCACTCGGGCACCGTCGTCGTGGGGGCCGGTCGGGGCTCGGTGGTGGTCGGCGGGGGCGTGGACGGTGGACGCGTGGTGCTCGGGGCGGGTCGGGCCGTGGTCGTCGTCGGCCCGGCGACCGGACGGGCCGGCTCCGCCGCCGACGAGCCGAGCGCCAGTGCGGCCACGGACGCCACTGCGGTGAGCGCCGCCGCGGCGGCGGCCCCCGCGACCGCCCGGCGTCGGCGCCGGTGGTGGGGCCGCGGCGCACCGGTCGCGGCCAGCTCCCGGGCCAGCTCGGCTGCGGTCGGTCGGGCCGCGGGGTCGTCGGCGCTGGCCCGGTCGGCGAGGGTGAGGAGCACGGCGCGGCGGCCCCCGTCGCCGACCCGGTGGCGCCGGTGCTCGGGCACGACCGGGCCGTCGTCGTGCGGGGCGACCAGGGCGGTCAACAGCGCACCGAGGGCGGCCACGTCGTCGGCGGCGAGGGACCGGTCGAGACGGCGGGCCTCGGCCAGCCCGGTGAGCACGACCCGCCCGTCGGTGCCGAGCAGGACGTGGTCGGCGCCGAGCCGCCCGTGCCCGATGCCGGCCCGGTGGAGGTCGGCGACGACGGCCGCCACCTGGCCCACGATCGTGCCCGCCGCTGCCACCGGGAGCCCGGCCACGGTGGCCAGCGAGTGCGCCCCCACCCACGCCAGGTGGAGCTCGGTGGAGGCCTCGTCGTGGGCGTCGCCCACGACCCGCACGATGCCGGGGTGGGCCAGCGCCCGCAGCACCGAGGCCTCCCCGGTCAGCCGGGCCCGGCCCTCGGGCGTGGTGGCCCGCTTGACCAGCACCGGCTGCCCGTCGGGGCCGGTGACGACCCGGTGCGTGGTGAGGGGGTCGGCAGCCACGGGCGTCGTCCTACCCCGATGGGATCGAGATCACACGAGGTATCACGACGATCATCGAGTGAGGTCGGACGTCGCCGTCGCCGTGACCCGCACCGCGTCGGGGCCGCCCGGGAGCGCCTTGGCGAACACCGTCGCGATCGGTCGCGACACCGTCAGGGCGACGGTCGCGGCGTCGACATCGACCGAGAACGACTCGATGTGTGCCTCGGGGGCGTTGGCCGCCAGCGACCGGACCGCGGCGGCGCGGGCCGCCCGCTCGTCGAGGGCGACGGCCCCGTCGGCGTAGAAGGCGGCCTCGTCGAAGCCGGCCGCGGCGGCGTCGTTGGCCGCGCCCTGGCCGGCGGTCACCAGCTCCCGCTGGCCCAGGTGGACGGCGGCGAAGTCGACGCAGAACGCCCCGAGCACCACGAACACCAGCACCGCCGCGGGCATGAGCATCAGCGACGAGCCCCGGTCCCGCCTCCGGGCCCGGTCGGCGGCGCTCCTCCGTTCTGGCGCGCCAAGGCGCTGCATCGGCCCTCCTGGCGCGCCAGAACGGATCAGCACGCCGACTCGGCCCCCAACCCGGCCCGGAGCCGGTCGACGCGGGTCGTGTGGGTGGACGTGACGTCGAAGGCGTGGCCGAACCCGCCGATCAGCGGGACCCGCAGCGCCGGCACCGGGTACGAGGCCGTGACGCTCACGGTGCCGCAGCGGACGACCGCGCCGGTCGGGTCGTCGAGCCGGAGCCGGTCCGGGTCGCGCCCGTAGGCGGCGACGACGTCGGAGGCGGCGCGCCGGGCCGCCTCCTCCCCGGACCGACCCCCGTCGCTCTCGGCATAGGTCCGCGCCCCCTCGCGCGCCGCCGCGGCGACGGCGAACTTGGCGTCGATCACGCCCCAGGCGTTCACCAGCACCAACGTCCCGCACACGAAGACCAGGACGCAGAACGGGAGGACCTCGACCCCGGCCGCCCCCCGCTCGCGGGACGCGGCGGGGCTCACCGGACCTCCTCGACCCGGACCCGCACGGTCCTGTCGATGCGGCCGGCCCCGATGCCTCCGACCTCGCCGAAGACCAGGAGGCTGGGGGTGTCGACCACGATGTGGAGCTCGACCACGTCGTCGGAGATCGCCCAGTCGAGGTCCTCGATCCGCTCGGCGTAGCGGCCCAGGTTGGCGCGCAGGTCGGCCTCGGCGGCGCGGGCGGCGCCGGTCCGGTCGTCGGAGGCGTCGGCCCGGGCCACCCGCCGGGCCGCGTCGTAGGCACCGGCCGTGACCGTGGAGTCGGCGTAGAGGCCGACGCAGACGTGCACCGCGACCATGAGGAACCCCAGGAACACCGCGATCGTCGCCACCGAGGTGACCAGGCTCTGGCCCTGCTCGCTCGGGCCGGTGGCGTCCCGGCGGCGCACGTCACGACCCGATCTGGTCGACCTGGTCCTGGGTGTTGGCGGCCGCGCTCTGGAACAGGGTGCGGAACGCCACCCACATCAGGGCACCGAGGAAGGCCATGATCAGCACCACGATGGCGGCGGAGATCACCCCCTCGCCCCGGTCGTCGGTGGCGAGCCGGTGGCGGAGGTGCACCAGGTGGGCGCGGGCCCAGGTGTAGGAGGCCAGGGTGACGTGGTCGAGGGTCGGCATGGGTGCCTCCGGGGGGAGAAGGTGGTCAGGGCCCGGCGAAGAGCGTGAGGGCCTGGGTGAAGGGGACGGCGAGGAAGACGACCCCCGGGAGCAGGGTCGCCACCGTGACCGGGATCCAGACCTGCTGGCCCCGGCGCTCGATGCGCTCGATCAGCTCCCGGTGGGCGTCGCGGCGGATGGCCCGGGCCTCCTCGCTGAGCAAGCGGCCCAGGTCGCTCGTCTCGCGGTCGAGCGCCAGGACGTGCACCAGGCGGTCGACCGCGTCGACCTGGGCCAGCGCCGCCCACTCCCGCAGGGCCTCGGTCTCGCTCAGCCCCTGACGGGCCCGGCTGATGACCCGCCGCAGGTCGCGGGCGACGGCACCGTCGCTGCGCTCGGCCACCCGGCCCAGGGCCCCGGACAGGGAGGAGCCCGCCGAGAGCAGCAGGCCGATCTGCTCGCTGACGACCGGCAGCTCGAGGAACAGGCGGCGCTGCCAGCGGGCCGAGGCCGACGAGACCTGCTGCTCGATCACCAGGAACGCCAGCAGCGGGAGCCCGAGGGTGAGCAGCACGCCGAGGGCGGTGGGGACGGCGAGGGCCAGGGTGGTCACGGCCCCGAGGCCGAAGGTGGCGACGACCCAGCCGAGCTGACGGGCCCGGAAGGCGGTGACGTCGAGGGGGGAGTGGATGCGGGCCAGCCGGACGCCCAGGTCCTCGCTGACACCGAACAGCCGGGCGACCTGCTCGCCGACGCGTCGGGACACCGGGCCGACGACCTCGCGGAAGCTCTCCAGCGACAGCAGCCCGCCGCCGGCCCCCGCGGCCAGCCCGCCCGGGGTGTAGGGGCGGAGGCGCTCGGCGAGGGGGCGGCGGGCGCACCAGCGGGTGGTCGAGAGCAGCAGCGTGGCGCCGACCCACAGGACCAGCCCGGAGAGGAGGAGGGCGCGGGTCATGCCCGGAACACCCTCTCCTCGTCGGGCAGCCGCATCATGGCGCCGGCCCACATCCAGCAGCCGACGATCATGGCGATGGCGACGAGCACCGCGAGCTGGCCCCCGGCTGTCCCGTAGGCGGCCCGACCGTCGCCGACGGACACTCCGGCGGCGGCCATGCCGAGCGGGACGACGAGCACGAACGCCCGGGCGAAGCGGACGCCGGCCTGCTTGGCCCGGGCGTCCTTGCGGCCCTGGACGTCCAGCCGGCGGTCCTCGACGAGGTCGCGCAACCGGCGGTCGAGGTCGGGCCCGCCGACCTCGTGGGCGACCAGCAGGGTCTCGCCCGTGGCATCCGCGGTGGGGTCGGCCAGCCGGTCCTTCAGCACCGTGATGGTGCGGGCGAAGTCGGTGGAGATCGACCACTCGCGCTGGGCGGCCGCGAACGCCGGGCGCATCTCCTCCGGGCCCCGCTGGCCCACCTCGAACAGGGCCTGGGGCACCGACCGGCCCAGCGAGCCGGTGAGGATGCGGACCTCCTCGATCATGCGGGGCCAGGCCTCCTGGGCCACGGTGCGCCGGGCCCGTCGCCGGTTCCGGTAGCTGGCGACCGGGAAGCTGGCGGCGAAGAGGCCGAGGGCCGCAGCGGGCGCCGGCGCGGCGAAGACGGCGTAGCCGAACGCCGTGCCGACCAGGCCGAGGGTGCCGACGACGCCGACGAACTCGGCCGGGCGGACACCGTCGAGCCCGGCCTGCGCCAGCCACTCCTGGGGGGTGCGACGGTCCCGGGGCCGGCGGGAGGCGGCCGGCCCGGGGCCGACACCGGTCCACCGCAGGACGACCGCGGTGTAGAGGAGGTGGACGCCGTAGGCACCGGCGAGGGCGAGGAGCAGGGCGGCCCCGGAGCTCACGGGTGGGCCCCGTCGTCGAGGAGGGCGCGCAGGTCGAAGCCGGCGTCCCGGAACGGGCGGGCCAGGCGCTGGGGGAGCTGGCCGGTCCACCGGAGCGGGGCGTCGACGCCGTCGCGACGGAACACCTCGGTGACGGTGAAGGCGGTGCCGTCGGGGCTGGCCGACAGGTCCTCGACGGCGACGACCTCGGTGACCCGGGGCCCGGCGGGGGTGCGGGTGCAGTGGACCACCACGTCGATGGCCTCGGTGACCAGGCTGTTGAGGGCGGTGAGGGGCAGGTCGTTGTCGGAGAGCTGGCAGATGAACCGCAGCCGGGACAGGGCCTGGCGGGCCGACCCGGCGTGGATGGTCGTGAACCCCTTGACCCCCGACGAGAGGGTGAGCAGCAGGGGCAGGGCCTCCCGGTCGCGGACCTCGCCGACGATGGCGACGTCGGGCGCCATCCGCAGGAACCCGGCGACGAGGCGGCGGAGGTCGATGGCCGGGCGCTCGGGCCGGGCGGCCCGGGTCTGAAGGCTCGCTACGTTCGGCAGCGGGATGTCGACCTCGAAGACCTCCTCGGCGGTCACGACCCGCAGCCGGGGGTCGAGCTCGGCCGCGCAGCAGGAGAGCATCGTGGTCTTGCCGGACCCGGGGGCGCCGGCGAAGACGATCGAGCTGTGGGACCGGACGCACGCCTGGAGGAACATGGCGACCGGGCGCGAGAGCATGTCGCGGCCGACGAGCTGGTCGAGGTTCCGGAACACCACACCGGTGAACTTCCGGATGTTGACCATGACGTGGCCGCCCCGAGCGACGTCCTGGTGGACGATGTGGAGGCGGGCACCATTGTCGAGCTGGGCGTCCTGGAGGCCCTCGGCCGGGTCGAGCTTGCGGTGGGCGCCGGCGGCGTCGTCGATGATCTTGGTGAGGGTCCGGACGACGTGGGCGTCGTCGTGGAAGACCTCGTCGTGGTAGCCCGACGGCCCCTGGTGGCGTTTGACGAAGACCTCGTCGGGAGCGTTGACCATCACCTCCCACACGTCGTCGTCCTCGAGCAGCGGGGCGAGCGGCCCGTAGCCGCACAGGTTGCGGTGCGCCCGCTCCACCACGGCGCCCGGGTCGGCCAGGTCGAAGGCCCGGAGGCCTCGCTTGTGGTCGACCGACCACTGGTCGACCTCCTCCTGGATCAGGGCGCGCAGCCGGGCGGCGCCGTCGGCGTCGCCCATGTCGAGGGCGAGGTGCTTGGCCCGGTCGAGGACGGCGCGCTCGACCTCCTCCAGCGGGTTGACGTCGAGGTCCCGGGCGTCGACGGTGCTCATCCGAGCAGTTCCTCCTCGGCCCAGGACCCGAGCGACCCGGCGGCGACCGGGACCGGCATCGGCTCGGTGCTGACGGGCGCCGGCCCCCGGTCGAGCCGGTCGACGACGGCCCGGGTGAGCGGTTCGACCAGCACCTGCGGCAGCCGGCCACCGTCGCGGACGACCTCGTCGAGGCCCCGCCGGTCGGGCAGGTGCACGGGGCCGACGACGGTGGCCCCGCTCGCGTCGGCGGGGCACAGGTCGGCGAAGCTGCGGGTCAGCTCGGCGCGGGCCTTGGGGGTGCGGGGCGAGCGGTCGAGGACCGCGAGCATGCGCTCGGGTGCGACGCCCAGCCGGCGCAGCCGGTCGACCGAGCGGACCAGGCCGTGCAGGCCCTTGACGCCGGGGGCGCCGACGACCACCACCAGGTCGGCCCGGCGGGCGGCGGTGCGGGCCATGACGTTGCGCTCCTCGACGTCGAGCGAGCCGCACTCGGCCTCGCCCTCCACGTCGTCGTCGACGTCGGCCACCACCACGTCGAAGGCGTCCCGCAGGCCGGTCAGGGCGGCCTCGAAGCTGCGGGGCTTGAGCACGGCCCAGTCGCGGTGGCGGCGCAGCCCGAGCAGCAGGTCGTAGCCCCGGTTCACCACGTCGAAGGTGAGGGCCCGGACCTCGTCGGCCCCGGGCCGACGGCTGCGGTGGGCGTCGACCAGCTCCTGGAGGCCGGGGACGACGTCGCGGGCGTCGTGGAGCATGGCCAGCTCGGCGTCGAGGC